>CAVBQH010000229.1:0-3917 GCA_963597485.1 Acutalibacteraceae bacterium | reverse complement strand
CCTTTACTCACCCGTTCTGCTCGCGAATAAAGGCATGCAGCTTCTCGCGCACCTCTTCGGTCAATGCCTCGTCCGGATGAATCCATGTCCAGTACTCAAATGCCAGTATTCCCTGCCACAGGAGCATATCGATTCCGTTCTGTGCCGGCTTTCCTGCCATCCGCGCCAGACGCAGGAACTTTGTCTCCTCCGGATTGTACACACAATCATAGGCAGCATCAATCATTTCAAAAAAGGCAGGATCCTCCACCGGAGATGCATCAACATCCGGTGACATGCCCACGTTGGTGCCCTGAATGGCAAGCGTTTTCATCACATACTGATCGCTGGAGGCTGCGCTGCTCTCCGCTGTTTTCAGTCGCTCAAGTTCACCGACTGCATCAGTCAACAGTCCCACGTGTACCTTCATAGAAGGGAATTGCCCGCATAGCTCATCAGCGAACAGCCGAGCCTTCGGCAGGGTCCGGTTCAATATCAAAAGCTCCGACACACCGGCCTCGCCGCACATAAAGCCAACCGCCCGTGCCGCACCGCCGGCGCCGATCAGTACCACGCGCATTCCGGCCAGCACCAGTCCGTTTTCCTCCAAGGATTTACGGAGTCCACGATAGTCCGTGTTGTAGCCCTTGTATCCGCTCGGTGTCCGAACCAGCGTATTCACCGCACCGATGGACTCTGCAATCGGATCAATTTCAGAAAGGAACGGAATTACCTTGCTCTTATACGGAACGGTTACATTCATTCCCTGAATGCCCAGTGCATAAGCTCCCTTCACAGCTTCCCCCACCCGGTCTTCCTCTGCCACCGGGAAAGTTGTGTATACAAGATTTTTCTGCAGGCCTTCTGCCAGCGTATTGTGAATCAGCGGCGAAAACGAATGTGCCACCGGATTTCCGATTAGTCCATATACCGCCGTCTTTCCGTCAATGATCTGTCCCATATTTTCCTTTCCGTGCCATGCAGCCCGCAACTGCAAGGCAATTCCCCCCGTAGCGCAAATTCAGTGTGAGAAAACGCCTATTCGGGCTTCATTTTCTTCAATGTATGTCGTTCCAGCACACGTTTCCATCGGATCCAAAATTCCTCCTGATCGGTCAGCGGGACCGTAAGGATAGAGGTAATACCGGCATTGTTGGCTCCCCAGATGTCCGTATAGAGCTGATCTCCGATGAAAACCGTCGATGCCTTGCCGGTGCCCAGTACCTTCATCGCTTCTTTATATTTATACGGCAGAGGCTTCATGGCCCTCGTCACCACAGAGCTTCCTACCTCTTTGGCAAAGGACTCAGCCCGCCTTCCCGTATTGTTCGATAAAATCACCGTCTCAAAGCCCATGATCCGCAGCTGCCGGAACAGATCCTTGGCCCGCCCATCCGCCGGAGCATTGGGATATACCAGCGTATTGTCAATATCAAAAATAATGCCCCGGACTCCGGCCGCATACAAAGCCTGATAATCCAGAGCATAAGCAGACCTCACCCAGCGGTCCGGAATAATCCCTCTTCCCATCGCACGTTTCCTTCTGTCGTAGTTCCGATCACGTGATGCTATGCCCACGCATTCGCAGGCATCAACCCCATGTCAATTTTCCATCAGAAATCTCAATGCAGCATTCTATGATCTGGCGCCCAGTGCCTTCTTCCCATTTTCCTTTTTAAGTACCTTCTCCAGCTCGTCCATAAACGTCTCTACATCCTTAAACTCCCGGTAAACAGATGCAAAGCGGACATAGGCCACCGGATCCAGATCATGCACCCGTTCCATGACCAGCTCGCCGATCTCCCGGCTGGAGATTTCCTTCTCTTCCCGATCGAAGATTTCCGCCTCAATCTCGTCCACGCTGTGCTTAATCTGGTTCACCGATACCGGACGCTTGTGGCATGCACGAAGAATACCACCCTCAATCTTGGAGCGGTCATACGGTTCCCGGTTATTATCCTTTTTAATCACGACCAGCGGTATCGTCTCCACCTTTTCATAGGTCGTGAACCTTCGACCGCAGCCATCGCAAATGCGGCGCCTGCGAATGGAGTTATTATCCTCCACCGGTCGCGAATCAATCACTCGATTATCTTCTTTTCCACAAAACGGGCAATGCATAGAACACCGCCTCCTTCTTACTATTTCTGCTGCGTACCTGTCTGTTCAGCGCACACTCTCTTCCAGCGGGTAAATCACTCTTAAAACGCAGAGATCCGAAGCTGACACTCATGTTTTTGAGTGTAACACATCCCTCTAAAAAGCTAAAGGACCTGCTTCTTATCGAAGCAGGTCCCTGTAAGTTTGAGATCGTTGGCGTAAAGCCCTATCTTGATTCTGACACACCGAGAGCCCACATGTGCAGATCTCTCGCTGCACTCAGCAATTCCCGATTAGCGATCCTTCCACTTCCACTCAGCAACCTCCGGAAGATCCAGGCCGTACTCATGGATGTACTGCTTGTGCTCTACCAGCTTGTTGCTCATCTTCTGATACAGGTATGCGCCCTTGTTGCCCAGCTGCGGCAGGTTCTGCAGAGCAGTCTGTACCAGATGGAAACGATCTACGTCGTTCTGTACACGTACATCGAACGGAGTGGTAATGGTACCCTCCTCCTTGTAGCCGCGTACATGAATGAGACGGTTGTTGTGACGGCGATAGGTCAGCTCATGGATCAGGCCGGCATAGCCGTGGAAGTTGAAGATAACCGGCTTGTCCTTGGTGAAGAGCATATCGTACTCCTCATCGGTCAGACCGTGCGGGTGCTCATTGGACGGCTGCAGCTTGAACAGGTCGACAACGTTGATGAAGCGAACCTTCAGATCCGGGAGCTCCTCGTTCAGGATGCTGACAGCTGCCAGTGCCTCAAGGGTAGGTGTCTCACCAGCGCAGGCGAAGACGATATCCGGATCCTGACCCTGGTCATTGGAAGCCCACTCCCAGATGCCTATGCCCTGTGTGCAGTGCTTAACAGCCTCCGGCATGGACAGCCACTGCGGACGGGGATGCTTGGAAGCTACGATCACGTTCACATAGTTCTTGGAACGCAGGCAGTGATCCATCGTCGACAGCAGGCAGTTTGCATCCGGCGGGAGATACATGCGGACAACGTCTGCCTTCTTGTTGGCAATGTGATCCAGGAAGCCCGGATCCTGATGTGTGAAGCCGTTGTGATCCTGCTGCCATACGGTCGAGCACATGATCAGGTTCAGAGAAGCGATCTGCTCTCTCCATGCCAGCTGATTGCAGACCTTCAGCCACTTTGCGTGCTGTGCGGCCATGGAATCAATGATGCGGGCAAAGGACTCATAGGTAGCAAAGAAGCCATGACGTCCGGTCAGAAGGTATCCCTCCAGCCAGCCCTCGCACATATGCTCAGACAGCATGGAATCCATAACGCGGCCGTAAGGAGACAGATTGTCATCGGTATCCTGATGCTCTGCATTCCAGTCTCTGTTCTCAACCTCAAATACGGCATTCAGACGGTTGGAGTTGGTCTCATCGGGTCCGAAAATACGGAAGTTCTTGGAATCCTCGTTCAGCTTGAATACGTCGCGGATGAACTTGCCGACCTCGGTCATATCCTGGCCATCCTTGCTGCCGTGAACCTCGCCGATATCAAATGCATAGTCACGGAAATCAGGCATGCGAAGATCACGCAGAAGCTTGCCGCCGTTGCCGTGCGGGTTAGCGCCGATACGAGCGTTTCCAACCGGTGCAAGAGCCTTCAGCTCCGGAATCAGCTTGCCGTCCTCTGTGAAGAGCTCTTCCGGCTTGTAGCTGTGCAGCCAGTCAGAGAGCATCTGCAGGTGCTCCGGCTTGTCCATCATGATCGGCACCTGGTGAGCCAGGTAGTTGCCCTCGATGCGGTTGCCGTCTACTACCTTCGGGCCGGTCCAGCCCTTCGGTGTGCGCAGCACGATCATCGGCCATACCGG
>CAVBQH010000228.1:0-3939 GCA_963597485.1 Acutalibacteraceae bacterium | reverse complement strand
GTTCGCAATTGGCTTTGACAGCCAGCTCCGCCCGCACCTTCATATCCTCGAAGATCTCGCCGGAGCCAAAGTACTGTGCTTCCTCCGCATCAATGCTCAGATCCACTCGAAGCCTTCCAAGCCCCAATCCGTGTACCACTTCTTCAGAAAAATATCGTGCCCCCTCCCGGGCGCCGATACCAAGAGGAATTGTCACAACGCCGGAAGCTACCTTGGGGATGTTCATGGCGGTATTGCCCTGCTCGTTCTCGTCCTTTTTCCGGAGGCTTTCTGCCTTCAAAGCATCCACCTCCCGGATCAGCTGATCCGTCAGCCCCATGTTGACGAAGGAATTATAGGTTCGCTGCCTGAAGGGAAGCTGTTCGACATGGTCGATTCGAAGACCGTCTCCATAAGACTTAAAGTAGAGCCTTGCCAGATAGATCCCACCGGTTCCGCTGCTCCCCAGCACCCGGTTCATGGCATTTGCATACCAGGAATCCACCATTTGATGATAGACATCCCGGTTGCTGATCAGAATTCTGGCAGACAGATCATCCGTAGGAAAATACTTCCGTCCGGATATCTGCACCTCGAGCTCTCTCCTTTTAATGGTCATGCTGCCGTATCCGTCCTCGATCGAATAAGCCGTCAGCGTATGCCTGGTCTCTGCCGCCTCACACGCCTCGCGAAAGGATCCGCTCCAGTGAATCTCCAGACGTTCCTTCCCTTCCACACTGAAGGCTGACAGGGATGCACTCACATCCACCGTTACGTCCGGCAAAGGATGCTTGGCCTCGATCCGCAGGATCAGATCGAACGTTTCTCCGGAACCTGCAAAAGTAGGAATCCTGCAGCTGACGATCAGATCGCTGTTTTCAAACAGCACAGCTGTCTGCCAGGTCAGGCTCTTTAACGTGTCCGTGTCATCCGTCAGGGATACCGGTGTCAGATACAGACGTCCGCCCTCCCGGAATTTCTCAAAGGTCTTCTGGCTCCCGGATCCGTTTTCCACCGGTCCGTTTGCAGGACAGATGCCTTCTTCGCTGTATGCAAGACAAAGATACGCGTACGCTGTTTTGTCCTGTGACGCCAGATCCTCGTATCCCTCGATCTGATCCAGCATCAATACTCGCGGCTCCTTAAGAACAATCTCACGTCCGGCACCGTCCAGCGCCACACCTGCCTCTACGGAAATGGTGCGATCGTCCAGACTCACGACCTGCAGGCCCGCAGCCACGCCGCAGCCATGAAGAAAACGGTTGATCAGACGACGTTTATCATTCAGGTATTTCTGCTCCGCAGTCATATCCTGATAGGTCATCATTTTGCCGTAATAGTACTGATTGCGTTCAAATTCAAAAAAATGAAGGTTTTTCATCGGGTTCCTCCATCTGCATCTTTGTTCTCAAGCCGGCTGTTGATGCCAAGCCGCAGATGAGTGCTGTCCTGTGCAGTGTGCTTTATGGGAAGGATCCTGGCCGTTATCCCTGCAGGCTTCATATGTCCAACGACACGGACCAGCGCGCGGTACTCCTTCGGATCATCAATATACCTCTCGGGAACCAACACCGTAAATGCGTACGGGTCCTCCGGATCCTCACGGATCTGCGGCTCGGATCCCAGATAAATACTCAGATACTCCTTCAGTCCCGAGGCAGTCCCACGCTTTCTGGACAGTTCCGGTGCCTTTGCCACCAGCTCTCGAAGGCGATCATCATTCCAAAGATAAAGGTCCTTCAGATCATACCACGCTGCAAGCTCCTCCAGCAGCTGCCGGCTTACAGCGGCGGGGTGAATGAGTCCGGCGCTTGTGCGGATCTCCCGGTCCCTGTCATCGTATATGCTTTGAAAAATACTCAAAAACCTCTCTGTGAAGTCCGCGGTCTCTTTGTTTTTACTATATACCCCGGGAAGAAATTTAAGCCACGTATCCTTTGGAAAATACAGACACATGCTCCCAAGAGAGTTATCGGTTTCGTGCCGGCCAAGCTCCACGCATACCACCAGGTACCGTCCTTCTATCTCATGCAGCAGCAGATCACTTTTTCCGAAGGCTCGCTTTTTAAGCCACGGCTCCAGAAGCCTTTTTTTCTCCAAAGAAGAGATCTCACGGTTCCGGAGGAGATCGGAGACGGTCGTCTTCTGTTCGTTTATGATCAGTTCCTCGGATTCAAAGCTATAGAAGCTGATCCGAAGTCCCATGCCGGAGCTGCTTCCGCAGTCCACCGTAAATCGGTGCCACACCGTGCTGCTCTCAAGGCTGTCAAATACGCGGGAGAAAAACACACCTGTTCCCGTGACGCCCTCCGCAAGGCGCAGCCGCCCGTTCCGGTACACCAGGCCATCGAGAACCCCTCGCTCATAATCCAGTTTTTTGTTGATGACAAAGTAGTTTTTCAAATATCAATCCCCATAGAAATTAAGATAGATATCCATTTTCCCGGGAAGGAAAACGCCGCCCGGCGGCGGAAGGAGGTCACCGTTTGGATTTCTCCGGATTCCCGCTTTTACAGGATCTATCTGAAGAGCGATGATTTTTTTCACACAAGGAAGCTTGTCCAGGCGGCCATAAAGAGAGCTAAGCTCAAGAGGTACGCCATACCGGGCTTCTATGTCCTTAAAGAAGCGCTTTAATTCTGCCTCCAGCATTCCTTCGGTGTTTCTGTAATTCGGAGAAGGAATGACTTCGCAGCTGACGTCAACCCGAATGTAATCCGGACTCTGCAGTACAAATCTGGTTCCCAGGAGGCGATGCTCCTCCAAATGTGCGGCCACCGTTTCCTTTATGCCATTTGTCAGCTTCAGCGTCTGGCTGCCAAGTCCTGGCCTTACTGCAACGTATACCGTATTAGGGTCGTGATCCTCCGTCCACGCATGGGCGGAATGAATGATCAGGCCCGGTGTCCTGCGCGCAATTTGTTCATAATCCGCACAGCTTACGGCCCTGTAGGTCCGGCTAAGCTCACGTCCCATCCGCAGCAGCGTTTCCTCCGTTTTTTCCGGATCCTTGCCTGCTTCTATCCTGCGTTTCAAATGAAACACAGGAACTCCGGCTGCTCCGAGCCTCCGGTCTTCCACAGTGAACGCGGAACGGTCCTTGATGTTGCCGCCCCTCCCTTCCGTCTCAGATAAGACGGTCACAAGGATCTTCCCCTCCGGAGGTATTCCATGGAACCCATCTCCAAATCGAATGGTTCCGGTCTGCTCATCCAGCATATAGCATTTGTCCTCCGGACCCATGTCCAGAAGATCTTCCGCCTTTTCCCAGATTTCAAAATGTCCGCTCTGAAGAATATCTTCTACCTCAATCTCCACGCCGGCAGTCAGAAAATGCTCCAAAGGCAGCGGGTATTCCTGATTCGGAAATCCGTTGCCAACCGCCACCAGCTTTCCCTCCGGCCAGCGCCTGGTTCGGCACTGCACAAGCTCGATCTCCCGCATACTGGCGCCGATGAGTACGGGGGCTGCATCGTAGACTCCGGAGCGAAGCACTGCGCGAATCGCCGTATCATCTCCGCCTGCTGCCGGTCCCTTCTCAAGCCGGAACCGAATCCTCCCTGAATACAGCATACCGCAGGTCTGATCATCTATCACGGTAAGGGGTTCCCAACCATCCTCTGTCCTGTACTCCCAGTCCAATGCGACAATTGAAAGTGTTTGGCTCTCATCCTTCGGATTTCTGCCCTGATTTTTCAGATTCAGCGAAAGATGCATGTCCGTATCCGTCTTCAGAGAGCCGCTGATATGCAGAGTCAGAGAGCTTCCCGGCTGCGGATTCTCTCCGAACACCATCAAAGAGAGAGTATCTCCTTCAGCGGATGCACCGGCTTCTGCCGCGTACTCCAATTGTCCGCCGGGATCCCGCCTCTGTGCGGAAGTGATCACAGCAGCCGGAAGCCACTCATCACAGGCAGTCTCAAACGGCAGTCCTCCGGACCGTTTGAGACTGCCTGTGAT
>CAVBQH010000227.1:0-4013 GCA_963597485.1 Acutalibacteraceae bacterium | reverse complement strand
GACCAGCTCGATCACAACCGGCCCGTTTGCTGCAATGGCCTGACGAAGTGCCGGCTCCAGCTCCTCTTGGGATGTAACGCGGATCGCCCGGCAGCCAAGGCCTTCCGCCGTCTTGCAATAGTCAACGGCATCTGTCAGTACCGTTGCACTGTAGCGCTTTCCGTAATAGAGCGTCTGCCACTGCCGCACCATGCCGAGCACCTGATTATTGATGACAATCTCGATGATCGGAATCTGATAGCGGCTGGCCGTTGCAAGCTCAATCAGATTCATGCGGAAGCAACCGTCTCCTGCAATATTGACACAGATCTTGTCCGGTCTTGCCACCTTGGCTCCGATGCAGGCACCCAGCCCGTATCCCATTGTGCCGAGGCCGCCGCTGGTGAGGAAGGTGCGAGGCTCCGAATATGTGTAATACTGTGCTGCCCACATCTGATGCTGTCCGACATCCGTTGTGATCAGTGCCTTTCCCTCTGTAACTCGGTCCAGTGCTTCAATGGCCATAGGGCAGGTGAGCCTTGTGTGGTCGTAGGTCAGCGGATACTGTTCCTTCAGCGTCTGAATTTCCTGCATCCATTCGCTGTGAGAAACCGGAGAAAGTGCTGCATTGATTTTGCCGAGAATCTCCTTCAGATCGCCAACAAGGGCCAGATCAATTTTGACATTTTTATTGATCTCCGCTTCGTCAATATCAATCTGCAGAATCCTGGCATTCTCAGCAAATTTCCTGGGATTACCGGTCTGACGGTCTGAAAAGCGAGTTCCGAGTGCTATGACAAGGTCAGCTTTGGACAAGCCGAAATTGGAGGCCTTGGTGCCGTGCATACCGATCATGCCGGTATAATGCACATCGTGTCCGTCAAACGCACCCTTTCCCATCAGTGTATCGCATACAGGCGCATCAAGAAGCCGATCGAGCTCTCTGATCTCGTCGCTTGCGCCGGAGATGACTGCACCGCCGCCGACGTAGAGGTACGGACGCTTGGACTCCCGAATCATGTCAAGAGCACGGGATAGCTTCTCCTCGCAGCAGCCGCGGATCGGTGACAACGCTTTGCGTTTCTCTACAGAAGCTTCTTCCTGCGTCTCCGGTTCATAATCACCCATAGCACCGGTTACATCCTTGGTGATGTCCACGAGAACGGGGCCGGGACGTCCCTCTCTGGCAATGCGGAAGGCGCTGCGGATGGTGGGAGCGAGGTCTTTGATGTTTTTAACAATAAAGCCGTGCTTGGTTACCGGCATGGTAATTCCGGCAATATCCACCTCCTGGAAGGAATCCTTTCCAAGAAGAGGCAGCGTCACATTACAGGTAATGGCAACAACCGGAACCGAGTCCATATATGCAGTTGCAATTCCTGTCACCAGATTGGTTGCCCCGGGGCCGGAGGTGGCCATGCAGACACCAACCTTGCCGGATGCTCTGGCATAACCATCTGCAGCATGGGCTGCCCCCTGCTCGTGACTAGTCAGAACGTGGCGGATTTTATCGCTGTTCTTATACAGTGCGTCATATACATTCAGGATTGCGCCGCCCGGATACCCGAACACCGTATCGACGCCCTGCTCCAGAAGACACTGGATGATGATTTCTGAACCGTTAAGCTTCATGCATTTCTCCCGGGCTGCCTGCAGCAGACCCAACCATACGGCTTCTTAAATGAAGCCGCTTAAACCGATGCCTCCGGTGCACGCAGACAGCGGAAGCATCAGACACGTTTTATATATTTCCTTTAGACCTGCAGCTCCTTGGGAAGCTCCAGAATTGCACCGCGGTTTCCGGATGTCACCAGTGCCTGATAACGGGCAAGGTATCCGTCGGTGATCTTCGGCTTTCTGGGTGTCCATGCTTCGCGGCGCTGTTCGAGCTCTTCCTCGGAGACCTTCAGCTCCAGACGATTGTTCGGAATATCCACCAGAATGGTATCTCCCTCTCTTCCACCAATGCAATCGGGCCGCCGACAGCAGCCTCCGGGCTTACATGTCCGATCGCAGCGCCGCGGGAAGCACCGGAGAAACGTCCGTCGGTAATCAGTGCAACCGTAGAGCCAAGGCCCATGCCGATGATGGCAGAAGTAGGATTCAGCATCTCGCGCATGCCGGGACCGCCCTTGGGGCCCTCGTAGCGGATAACAACCACATCTCCTGCATGGATCTGTCCGGTCGTGATGGCCTTGATGGCATCCTCCTCACAGTCAAAGACGCGGGCAGGGCCTTCATGCGTCATCATTTCCGGGGCAACCGCACTTCTTTTTACGATGCCGGTATCCGGGGCAAGATTTCCCTTCAGGACAGCGATGCCGCCGTTGGGCATAAACGGATCTTCAAGCGGACGAATAACCTCCGGGTTGCGATTTTCTGCTGATGCGATATTCTCACCGGTTGTCTTTCCCGTTACGGTCATGCCGTCCAGATACAGAAGATCCTTTTTCGTCAGCTCCTTCATCACCGCATAAATGCCGCCTGCTTCGTTCAAATCCTCCATGTAGGTCGGACCTGCAGGAGCCAGATGGCAAAGATTCGGCGTGCGGTCTGAAATCTCGTTGGCATATTCCATGTTCAGCTCGAAGCCGCACTCATGTGCAATTGCCGGCAGATGGAGCATCGTGTTGGTAGAGCACCCAAGCGCCATGTCGACGGTCAGTGCATTGGTGAAGGCCTCCTTGGTCATGATGTCCCTCGGACGAATGTTTTTCTCAATGAGGTCCATGACAGCATAGCCAGCTTCCTTGGCAAGGCGGATGCGGGCAGAATATACGGCAGGAATTGTTCCGTTTCCGCGAAGACCCATACCGATTGCCTCCGTCAGACAGTTCATGGAATTCGCCGTATACATGCCGGAGCAGGAGCCGCAGGTAGGACACACATTCTCCTCAAAATCAGACAGCTGCTGCCTTGTGATTTTTCCGGAATCAAATTCTCCCACCGCTTCGAACATGGAGGAAAGAGAACGCTTTCTTCCGTTTACATGTCCCGCCAGCATAGGGCCGCCGGAGACAAAGACCGTAGGAATATTGATTCTGGCTGCGGCCATCAAAAGACCGGGAACGTTCTTGTCACAGTTTGGAATCATGACAAGGCCGTCGAACTGATGCGCCTTTGCCATGCACTCGGTGGAGTCTGCGATCAGATCCCTTGTTACCAGGGAATACTTCATGCCGACATGTCCCATCGCAATGCCGTCGCAAACCGCAATTGCAGGGAACAGTACAGGAACACCGCCTGCCTCCGCAATGCCCAGCTTCACCGCATTTGCAATCTTGTCCAGATTCATGTGGCCGGGAACTATTTCGTTATAGGAGCAAACAACGCCGATCATCGGCTTTTTCATTTCGGCCTTGGTGAAGCCCAGGGCGTTGAAAAGGCTCCGGTGCGGAGCCTGCTGAATTCCTTCTCTTACATTATCACTGCGCATATATCTTGCCTTTCTTATGTGTTATGGGTATTCATTGTTCCGGCAGCCGTACGACGGATCCTGGCGGAGATGTCCGAGAAATGGATCCTCAGATCCGCGCGGCTACCGCATCTCCGATCTCGGCACATGTGGCCGAGGTAAGACCTTCTGCCTGCTCCGGATTCTTCGGCATAAGGTCGATGCTGCGAATGCCGTCTGCCAGTGTCTTCTTTACAGCATTTTCGATCGCATCTGCCTCCTCCTGAAGATCAAAGGAGTACCGCAGCATCATCGCTGCAGAAAGTATGGTAGCAATAGGATTAGCAATACCAAGTCCTGCAATGTCCGGGGCGCTGCCATGGCTAGGCTCATACAGGCCAAAGCGTCCGTCTGAGAGCGACGCAGAGGAAAGCATTCCGATCGAGCCGGTGATCATGGATGCCTCGTCGGAGAGAATATCACCGAACATGTTCTCCGTAACGACCACGTCGAACTGCTCCGGATTCTTGACCAGCTGCATTGCGCAGTTGTCAACCAGCATATCCTCTACTTCAATGTCCGGATAGTCCGCAGCCATCTCATGGACGATCTTGCGCCACAGCCGGGATGTATCCAGAAC
>CAVBQH010000226.1:0-4018 GCA_963597485.1 Acutalibacteraceae bacterium | reverse complement strand
GCATTCCACATTACCAGGAAAACCGTCGTAAACGAGCGCACCGCAGGCCCCGTCACGCGAATGCCCGCATCCTTCCACTCCCCGTAGGGCTTTGTAACACCAAAATATTCATTCGCCAGGTTATAGCCGCCCGTATAGGCAACCCGTCCATCAATCACCGTAATCTTCCGGTGATCTCTGTTATTCATAAACACGCGAAGACTCGGCAGCACAGGATTGAAAATTCTGGCCTTAATGCCATCTGCCTCCATCCGCTTGCAAAAGCGCCCGTTGACAAAGCCAATGCTCCCAACATCATCGTAAAATAGGCGAACCTCAACACCCTGCGCCGCCTTTTCCCTGAGCACCTGATGCAATCTGCCGAAGGATTCCTTGTCCTCGACTGCAAAATACTCCATGAAAATAAACGACTCTGCCCTTCGAAGATCCGCAAGCTGGGCCTCCAGCGCCTCAGCCGCACTCCGGTAATACAGGCAGCCTTCATTCCGGTATAGGGGAAAATGCCCCTTCCGCCACAAATACTGCGCCATGCCGGCATCAGCCGTATTCTCCCGGCGAAGCTCATCCTGCACGTGCTCCTCCTGCAAAAGAAAGCCCGACAGGAGCTCCTCTATCCTCGCAAAGCGCATCTTCATGGGATGCGTGGCGAGCTTACTGGCCATGAGAAACCACAGGATAATCCCCAGAAACGGCGCTGCCAGAATCAGCACAATCCATGGCAGCTTCATCGATGTCGTTGTATGATATCCGTAAATAGCCAGGATGACCATCACTGCCGCAATACGCACGCCGATGTAAATCCACGTGGAATACGCTGTCAGCCACCGCATAACCAGGTACAATAGGAAAATCTGAATAACCGAAGCCAGAACCACAAATACCATTCGTACCACACCATTTCCGGTATCGGTCCTGCGTTCTCCGCGCATACTGCTCAATTTAGAAACCTCTTTGCATCTTGTGAATCACGACTGCACTTGATGGAATTATACAGTAGGAGTGTAATGTCGGCAAAGCCGACAATCACTCCAAGATACTCGAAAATGCCATCGGGCATTTCCGAGTATCAAATTCGAGATGGGCGCTGAATAGCCATCACAAACAAGAAGGAGCCTTCATGGACATTGTAAATTCATCTCTTCCCGACGCATCCCCCCTCCGCAGGACTGCACTGGTAACCGGTGCCTCCCGCGGCATAGGAAGAGCCATCGCCTGCGCACTGGCGGCGGATGGCTGGAATCTGATTCTGACCTGCTCCCGGTCTCTTTCTGCGCTGAATGCGCTGGCCAACGAGCTGGAGAATACCCACAAGGATTCCGGTCTTCGCGTCCGAAGCGTCTGCTGCGACGCCAAGGATCCTGCTGCCGTTCGCACTCTTTTCCGTGAGATTCCGCACCTGGAGCTTCTGGTGAACAATGCCGGCATCGCCCACATCGGACTTCTGCAGGACGTGACGGACGAGGAATGGAACTGCGTTCTGCAGACGAACCTTTCCTCTGTCTTTTATACCTCGCGTGAGGCCATTCCTTTATTTTTACGCAGCAGGTCCGAAGACTCTGCCGCTTGTCCCGGGCGCATTTTGAACATCTCCTCCGTCTGGGGCTCCGCAGGCGCCTCCTGCGAGGCAGCCTACTCCGCCTCCAAGGGCGGCGTCAATGCCTTAACCCGCGCGCTGGCCAAGGAGCTTGCTCCCTCCGGTATTCCGGTCAATGCGCTTGCCTGCGGATGTGTGGAGACGCAGATGAATCATCTGCTAAGTGCCGATGACCGCGCCGCACTTGCAGAGGAAATCCCGGCCGGCCGTTTTGCAGATCCGGAGGAAATCGCCGCTGCCGTTGTGCAGCTGGCACACATGCCTGCCTATCTGACCGGCCAGATCATCACCATGGACGGCGGCTGGATTTGACTAAGTGCAGTGTCGCCCGCTGCAGCGCCAGCCGCTTCGGCAGGTTCCGGTCCAGAAGGACAAGTCCCTCGGACATCGCAAATATAAGCGCAGCAATTCCCAGGATCCACACAGCCACTGCCTTTGCACCGATTTGCGTGTAGTCCAGAAAGAAATAAGCAAAGCGCTCCGATCCTCCGATATTAAAGAATCTTCCGCCCAGCGTGCCATAACTGTACACATATACAACATACAGAAGCGGAACAATCAGCCAAAGAGCCGGGTAGTAATACTTCATTTTACCCTTCTCATCCAGAAGCAAATAATCTCCTATCACAAACAGCGGCGAAATCGTATGCACAAACGCATCTGCCAAAAGCCTGTCTGCAATACTTTTTTGCAATGCGTCCATTTCGAAATCAGCCGAAACAAGTGCCGCATGGTACACCAGCATGGTTATAATGATTGCCATTGTGATTCCGCCCTTAGAAAAATAGTAAAACCGGTTCCTGTACTCATTCCCTCGCAGCTCCAGTATCACATAAATCACAAATGCAGCAAGACAGATCAAATTGCTCTGCAGCGTATAGTAGGACAGCAGTGCCTTCACGGAGGTTGTTTCCTTCAGACTAAAATAACAGCCTGCACATAGGGACAGGATTGTAATTATTCTATAGCAAATTCTGAGCTGTTTCCTGGTCATATGATGTATTCTCTCTTCCAAGGACGATCGGTACCTATGCAAAGTTTCTCTGCAGCAGCGAATATGCGTTCTCCAGGTGCCCGGCATATGCGTTCTCCATGTGATCATACCCGCATAGCTGCAGCACGCGTTCGAACAGCTTGTCCTTATCCGCCGCGCCTTCTCTTTTTAAAATCACCCTCATGCCGGCCGCAAGCTCCTCCGGTGCAATCATGCGAAGCTCCCGTTTCATGTCTCCCGGCACATGCAGCATAAGATTCTCCGGATGTCCTAGCTGATTTTCCAGATACAGGAAGCCGTTTTTACGAAAGATTCCCTGGCTCTCACATCCCTTCATCTGCCTTTGAAACTCCATCAGAACGCCGCTGGTCACCTTCTCCTTGCCAAACCACCATACAATGCGTTTCAGGAGAAGCTCCTCCGAGAGCGGTGCCTCAATCTCCAGAATTCCCCGCACAAAGGTCTGCAGATCCCCTGCAAAATACAAATACTGGAGCTGCTGCAGATCCGCCGCCTTGTAGGGAGGGAACACCGGAACCGGCGTTTCCTTCTCCGGGCCGCTCCCTTTCTCCGGCCCAAGGTCCCCCCGCAGAGTCTGCGCGGTCCTTACCGCCAGAAGCTCCCTGTTACAAACCATTGCCCCCGGAACATTTTCCGGCAGAAACAAACCGGCCGCATCGAACACCACCAGAGCCGGCGTTTCCGGAAAAGCAGCAATGATGCGGTCCATCCACTGGTGGATGAAGCTTTTTTGAAACGAAGGAACTATGTACCCGGTCGGCATGTTTTCCTGCACCATGCAGCGCAGCAGCGGAAGGTATCCCCGGTCCAGAAGCTGTGATAAGATCCGGTAAAATACCTGCCACTCCTCCAGATGCTCCATTGCCAAAAGACACCCCTTCAGCCGAATCAGTACAAGGGCTGCCGCACTTCCCGAGATATCCAGGATATCCGTGTCAAAGCTTCCCTGTATCATCCGGAGCGTCTCCTCGGAGCAAACGCTCCGCGCATTCCGAAGTCCCTCGGCCAGAGAGGCCAGCTTCTCCTGTTCTACAGCCAGATTCTTCAGTGCCGGAAGCTTTCCAAGGTAAATCCGCTCATCCAGAAGTGCATACAGCTCATCCATTTGCTGTGCGATATAGTCCCAGTCTGAATCCGCCCCCTGATAGGCCGGTCCCAAGTACCCGGAAACCTTCCTCTCAAGCTCCGCATAGTCCGTCGAAAGCTTTTCCAGCGCTGCCAGCTGCTCTGCCGTTTGACACGCTTCCTCATAGCTGATTTTACCGTCCGCTCTGCGGCATCTGCGAAGCGCCGCAATGAGCCGTTTATACTCGCCGCTCCACAATCTGGATGCCTTGCCGCTGTATTTGGTCTTCAGCCGGTCAAGGAGGCCCGTACCATCCTGCTCAAGAATCTCTTCCCTGTAGTCT
>CAVBQH010000225.1:0-4053 GCA_963597485.1 Acutalibacteraceae bacterium | reverse complement strand
CGCAGGGGAGTGAGAACGTCCCCGAACCGGACACCTCCGCCGGGACCCGTCGCTGGATGGCGTGCGAACATAACCTGGAAAGAAGGATGCAGTATTCACTGCATCTTTTTTTATACTTTTTTTACCGCTCGGATCCATCATTTCGGCCTTTTCCGGGACTTTCTCCTGCGATATAATGGCGTAATTACTGTCTGGAGACGAGGTGATTCTATGCATGAAATGAAGCTCCTGGCGGGACAGATCCGCCAGTACAAACGATCCACACTGTTAACGCCGCTGGTCACACTTCTCGAGGTTCTGATGGAGATACTGATTCCGTTTATCACTGCCTCGCTGATCGACAAGGGTGTACAGGCCGGCAACATGGATGAGATCATTCACTATGGTCTGATCATGCTGATCATGGCTTTTGCGAGTCTGCTGTTCGGAATTCTCGGCGGCACCTTTGCGGCAGATGCATCCTCGGGATTTGCGGCAAACCTGCGGGATGCCATGTATGTGCGGATTCAATCCTATTCCTTTTCCAATATTGATAAGTATTCCACGGCAGGCCTTGTGACCCGCATGACCACGGACGTTACCAACCTGCAGAATGCCTTCATGATGATCATCCGCATTGCGGTCCGGGCGCCGCTTATGATGATCGTTGCCCTGATCATGTGCGTTGTCATCAGCCCGGAGATCAGCCTGATCTTTTTGATTGCACTGGTCGTTTTAGGCTTATTTTTGTTCATACTGATCGGAAAGGCCGCCGGTGCCTTCCGGGCCACCTTCCGCAAATACGATGACCTGAATGCCAGTGTGCAGGAGAACGTCTCTGCCATTCGTGTGGTAAAGGCCTTCGTGCGGGAGGACTACGAAAAGACGAAGTTCGATAAGGCGGTAGAAGAGCTTTACCGGCTCTTTGTCTGTGCGGAGAAGCTGGTGGTCATGAACTTCCCGGTGATGACGCTGATCGTGGACGCCTGTGTGATCGGTGTGTCCTGGTTCGGTGCGCACCTCATCGTCGGCGGCTCCATGACGACGGGAGAGCTGACCAGTCTGTTCAGCTATATCATGATGGTTTTGTTCAGTCTCATGATGCTGTCGATGATCTTCGTTATGATTACCATGTCCGCAGCGAGTGCGCATCGTATCTGTGAGGTCCTGGAGGAAACACCGGATATCACCAATCCGGAGAATCCTGTCATGGAGGTTCCGGACGGAAGTATCACGATGGAGGATGTGGATTTTGCCTATAATCGCCGTGAGGTCAGCTACGATGCAAACGGTAATGAGGTGATTACGATTCATGATGTGACAAAAGAGAATACCAGTCGTGAGAGCCGGACACTCCATCACATCAACCTTTCCATTCAATCCGGAGAGACCATCGGCATCATTGGCGGAACCGGCTGCGGCAAATCAACGCTCGTGAGTCTGATTTCACGTCTGTATGACGTGACAAACGGCCGCGTGTTGGTGGGCGGAATTGATGTGCGGAATTATGATCTTGAGGTGCTTCGCAACAGCGTTTCGGTGGTATTGCAGAACAACAATCTTTTCTCCGGCACCATTATGGACAACCTGAAATGGGGAAATCCGGAGGCAACACTGGAGGACTGCAGGGAGGCCTGCCGTCTGGCGTGTGTGGATGACTATATTGAGAGGAAGCCGGATGGCTACAACTCGGAAATCACGCAGGGAGGAACCAACGTATCCGGCGGCCAGAAGCAGCGCCTTTGCATCGCAAGAGCACTGATGAAAAAGCCGAAGATCCTGATTCTCGACGACTCGACGAGTGCCTGCGACACGGCAACCGATGCCAGAATTCGTGCGGCTTTTGCACAGAAGATTCCGGGGACCACAAAGCTGATCATTGCGCAGCGTGTGGCATCGGTACAGGATGCAGACCGGATTCTGGTGCTGGAGGAGGGGACCATCAGCGGATTTGGAACGCACGAGGAGCTTTTGGCCTCCAATGAAATTTACCGTGAAATCTATGAATCGCAGACACAGGGCGGCGGTGATTTTGACGAGCCGCAAGCGGAGGATACAGTATGCCAGGAATGAGGAATGTCGGAAAGCCGCGCCCGAAGGTGCAGAACCCCGGCGCATTGTTTATGCGGCTGATGAAGCTGGTGCTGAAGAACTATCTGGGGTCATTCATTATTGTTATCGCCTGTATTCTGGTGGCAGCCTGGGCAACGCTGCAGGGGACGCTGTTCCAGAAGACCCTGATTGACAGCTTCATTCTGCCGATGCTGGCGGACAAGAGCACGGATTTTAGCCCGCTTGGCATGGCACTTTTGAAGCTGGCGGGAATTTATGCCGTTGGAATTGTAGCCTCCTATACCTATCAGCGAATTATGATCGGCGTATCCCAGGGGACGCTGCGGGATCTGCGAAAGGATCTGTTCGCACACATGGAGTCCCTGCCGATTCGTTATTTTGACCGGAATGCCCACGGCGACATCATGTCGGTGTACACCAATGACATCGATACGCTGCGCCAGCTCATCAGCCAGAGCATTCCGCAGACGGTGAATTCACTGGTGACACTGGTCATTACCTTTGCATCCATGCTGGTGCTGTCCTGGCAGCTGACCATCATCAGTGTACTGATGGTCGCTCTTACGCTGTTCGTGTCCGGGAAGCTGGCCGGAAAGTCCGGCACGTATTTTTCCAAGCAGCAGGGAGCGCTCGGCAAGGAGAACGGCTTTATTGAAGAAATGATGAACGGGCAGAAGGTGGTGAAGGTGTTCTGTCACGAGGAAAAGGCCATTGCGGATTTCCGAACGCTCAATGAAAACCTCCGCGACAGTGCCAACCTTGCGAACCGCTACGCCTCGATCATGATGCCGGTAAACGGGAACCTCGGCAACATCAGCTACGTGCTCTGCGCCGTGGCGGGGGCATCCATGGCGCTCTCCGGAGTTGGAACAGTAACACTTGGTACGCTGGTGTCTTATCTTACGCTGAACAAGAACTTTTCACAGCCGATTACGCAGATTGCGCAGCAGATGAATTCCATCATTATGGCATTGGCCGGCGCAGAGCGTGTTTTCAAAATGATGGATGAGACGCCGGAGACGGACGAGGGCTATGTGGAGCTCGTCCGCGCCAGGGAGAACCCGGACGGAACGCTGGAGGAGTGCAGGGAGCGCACCGGTATCTGGGCGTGGAAGCATTACCACAAGGCAGATGGCACCACCACCTATGTGCGCCAGCGCGGCAAGGTGACCATGGAGAATGTGGACTTTGGCTATGATCCGGACAAGCCGGTGCTCCATGAGATCAACCTGTTCGCCAAGCCCGGACAGAAAATTGCCTTTGTCGGCTCCACCGGCGCCGGCAAGACGACCATTACGAACCTGATCAACCGGTTTTATGACATTCAGGGCGGGAAAATTCGCTACGATGACATCAACATCGACAAGATCAAAAAGGCGGATCTTCGCCATTCTCTGGGCATGGTGCTGCAGGATACACATCTGTTCACCGGATCGGTCATGGACAATATCCGGTACGGACGTCTGGATGCATCGGACGAAGAGTGCATCCGGGCGGCAGAGCTGGCCAATGCGGACGGATTTATCCGCCGGCTTCCGGACGGCTATGATACGATTCTGCGTAACGACGGCGCGAATCTCTCCCAGGGACAGCGCCAGCTTCTGGCCATTGCAAGAGCGGCGGTTGCGGATCCGCCGGCACTGATTCTGGACGAGGCAACCTCCTCCATTGATACCAGAACCGAAAGCCTTGTGCAGCAGGGCATGGACGCGCTGATGAAGGGGAGAACCACCTTCGTCATTGCACATCGCCTTTCGACGGTCCGCAACAGTGACTGCATCATGGTCATGGAGCAGGGACGGATCATTGAACGCGGAACCCATGAGCAGCTGATCGAGCAGAAGGGCCGGTACTACCAGCTCTACACGGGGAACCAGATCGGCGCGTAATATTGTTCATTTCAGCAGGGGGACTGGCGACGGGTCCTGGCGGAGGTGTCCGGTTCTGGGACGTTACGCTGACTTCGTCAGCTACGAGATGGCCTTACGGCCACTCGGCAAA
>CAVBQH010000224.1:0-4089 GCA_963597485.1 Acutalibacteraceae bacterium | reverse complement strand
TCCCTGGAGTTCATGAACGCTGTATAACGGGGGTCCTAAACAGATACTCAGACAGTTATTTTAAAAACAATGGTAATTGTTTAGCACTCATCCCACTTCCACGCTGGCCCAGTCATCCGACGGGCAGATGGCAATGTAGGTTTTCCCTGCATTCAGGGTAAGCTCTGCTCCGGCCGCCGTATAGTACCTGGTGATGCCGGTTTCGGAATTCTTCTTCCAGATGATCGGAATCATCTTACCGCCTGTGCAGTAATAGCCCACACCGGTTCCGATGACGTTGTAAATCAGATATCCGTTTTTGTCATACTGGGTAAAGGAGCAGGCCTGCACAATCACATTCTGGAAGGATACCGTCTGCTTGTCCTCGCCGTCCTGCGAGAGCTTCCCGTTCTCGTAGTAATCATAGGATCCGGTTGCCGCATTGTACACAAGGTACGGCTTTGTCAGCTTAAAGCAGCTCAGCTTCACCATACTGGCAGGATGTACGCCTGCTGCGGAGGAAAGGTCCGTTGTACCGATCTTCCAATGGCTTGCCGCCTCCGCGCTCGTATACCCGGAAGAATAGCCTGCCTGCGTCATTCTGCGGCTGATCTCCGTACCCTTTACATACTCCGTAAATTCAGAGGCCTTCCCGTTCTTTACACGGGAGAAGGAGCCGGAGAGGTGGTTGATACCGGTGGAGGTAAAATACGGATTGTTATAAAATGGACCGCCGTCATGGATGAGCACCGCATTCCACTCCGCCGCCAGAAGGATGTTCGTCGGCCGTGTAGAGCGAATGTTGCCGATCTGATTTACGCTCTGCCAGTCCTTATAAATGGCCATCAGGCGTGTTACACGGTTGTTCAGCGTCGAATTCATCATTTCGTACACCACATCCGCCTCTGCCAGTCCGTAATGCGGAAGGGCTCTTGTGTCGTTGTCGATCATGATCGCAACCGGGCGCTGCGCTGCAATCGCAGTCGAAATCGGCAGGCCGGTGATCTCCGAGGTCGCCTGCGCCGATGCCGTCACAGCTGTTGCTGCTGCCGCCGAAGCATTGACTGCCGGCGAAAATGCCATCCCTGCTGCCAATGCAGCAGACAAAATCATAACCACACTTTTCTTCATAGTTCTCCTTTTCCCGTGTTATATGTTTTTCCCCAGAAACTGACTCTGGTACAGATTATAATAGAATCCCTTCGCTTCCATCAATGCATTGTGATTACCCTGCTCAATAATATGACCATCCTTCATAACCAGAATGCAGTCCGCATTGCGTATCGTAGACAGTCGGTGGGCCACGATAAAGCTTGTTCTGCCTTCCATCATGGCATTGAAGGCGTCCTGAATCTTCAGCTCGGTTCGCGTATCGATGGAGGATGTCGCCTCATCGAGAATCAGCATGGAGGGCTTACTCATCATCACACGTGCAATGCAAAGAAGCTGGCGCTGTCCCTGGGAGAAGTCCTCTCCATTCTCAGACACCACCGTATCATACCCCTTCGGGAGACGCCGGATGAAGGAATCGATATGGCAGATCTTCGCCACACGGATCATTTCCTCTTCTGATATTCCCGGATTGCCCATGGTGATATTTTCCCGGATCGTACCGGTCTTCAGCCAGGTTTCCTGCAGCACCATGCCGTAGCCGCTGCGCAGCGCATGGCGCGTGATCTTACGGACATCCGTTCCGTCAACGCAAATGGCACCCTCGTCCACATCATAGAACCGCATCAGGAGGTTGATCAGGGTTGTCTTGCCGCATCCGGTGGGTCCGACAATGGCGATCTTCTGTCCGGGCTGCACCTGAAGCGAGAAGTCGCGAATCAGATTCTGCTCCTTTGTATAGGAAAACGCAACCTTCTCCAGTCCAACTTTTCCGTCAAAATGATCCGGTGCGACAGCATCTGCGGCGTCCGGAATCTGCGGCTCTTCCTCGATCAGATTCAGAACCCGTCCCGCACAGGCAATGGCGTTCTGCAGCTCCGTAACAACACCGGAAATTTCATTGAAGGGCTTGGCATACTGGCTCGCATAGGATAGAAATGCAGTCAGCTGACCGACGCTCAAATGTCCTCCGATGGCCGCAACTGCCCCCGTCACGCCGACCACCGCATAGACCAGGCTATTGATAAAGCGTGTGGAAGGATTTGTAATGGAGGAGAAGAAAATCGCCCGCAGTGATGTCTGTGTCAGTTCCTTGTTGATGTCATCAAACTGCCGGAGCACCTCATCCTTGTAGTTGAATGCCTTTACAACCTTCTGTCCCTCGACCATCTCATTGATGAGTCCCGTCTGCTGGCCACGAATTTCCGACTGTCTGCGGAACATCGTATACGTGTGTGTCGAAACGTAACGGGCTACCAGAAATGAAAGCGGCGTCAGTGCCACAACAGCCGCCGTAATCCACACATTGATCGAGAGCATGAAGCAGAATGTACCCAGAATCGTAATAACTCCCGTAAAAAGCTGCGTAAAACCCATCAGAAGTCCGTCCGCAAACTGATCCGCATCCGCGATGACCCGGCTCTCAATCTCACCGTACGGATGAGAATCGATGTAGCTAAGCGGGAGCTGTTCAATCTTCTCAAAGGCATCGTTGCGGATGTCCCGCACCACATCATAGGTCATGCGGTTGTTGCACAGATTCATCAGCCACTGACCGAGCCCCGCGAGCAATGCACTTGCCACGATGCGCAGGATAATCTTCCAGACACCGCCAAAATCCACATTACCGGGGCCGATGATATAATCCACCACCGCACCCGTAAGCTTTGGAATATACAGCTGCAGCGCCACGGTCAGAAAGGCCAGCAAAAGGGATGCCCACAGGTATCTGCGATAGCGGCCCAGATAATTCAGTACCTTGCGCAAAATCACGCGCTGCTCGCCATGATCTGCTTTTTTCTTATTCTGTTCTGCCATTATACTGCATCCTCCTTCGGAAACTGTGAGTAATAAATCTCCTGATAAACGCTGTTCCCGGCAAGGAGCTCCTCATGCGTCCCAATACCGACAAGTCTGCCGTCATCCAGCACAAGGATCTGATCCGCATACTGCACGGAAGCTGCGCGCTGCGATACGATAAAGGTTGTCAATGTATCGGACATGTTCCGGATGGCCATGCGAAGCTTGGCATCGGTTGCAAAATCCAGCGCCGATGCCGAATCATCCATAATCAGAATGTCCGGCTTGCGGATCAGAGCTCTTGCAATGGTCATGCGCTGCTTCTGTCCTCCGGACAGATTACGCCCGTTCTGTTCCAGCTCAAAGGCTGTGCCGCCCGGCTTTTGGTCCACATACTCCTTCGCCTGCGAAATGGCAAGCGCCTCGTCCATCTCGGCAGGGGAGGGATTTATTTTGCCAAAGGAAAGGTTATGGGCAATGGTTCCCTTGAACAAAACCGCCTTCTGCAGGACCACGCCGATGCGGCTGCGCAGCTGTTCCTGCTGGTATTCCTTCACATTGTGACTGCCGACCAGCACCTCTCCCTCGCTGGCGTCATAAAAGCGCGGAATCAGGTTCACCAGTGAGGATTTGCCGCTTCCGGTTCCACCGATGATGCCAACGGTCTCACCTCGTCTTACTCGGAAAGAGATGCTCTCCAAGGCTTTTTCGGCACCGTCCTCATAGGAAAGTGACACATCACGGAATTCCACCGCATACTCCCCGTCCTGTGCGGCCTCCCCGCGCAGATTTCCATCCGCCATATCCGGTGCTACATTCAGAATATCGCTGATCCGGTCGCCGCAGGCTACTGCCTTGGTGACCTGAATGATCAGATTCGCGAGCTTAATCAGCTCCACCAGAATCTGAGACATGTAGTTCAGAAGGGCCACCACCTGTCCCTGGGTCAGCACGCCAATCTCTACGCGAACCGCGCCCGTATAGATCAGGTAGGCTGTTGCCAGATTGACGATGACGTAGGTCAGCGGATTCATCAGTCCGGAAATCTTGCCGACGTACTGCTGCATATGACTCAGCTCTGCGTTGCTGCTGCGAAAGCTCTGAATTTCTCCGTCTTCCTTGCCAAAGGCGCGGATCACGCGTACCCCGGTCAGGTTCTCACGCGTAGCTGTCATGATCCGGTCCAGACGTCCCTGCACC
>CAVBQH010000223.1:0-4113 GCA_963597485.1 Acutalibacteraceae bacterium | reverse complement strand
ATCATCGTCCTGTCGCCTGAGATATTCCAGTTAGATTCCACGCCCTTCTTCACCACATCCAAGCTGTCAAAGGGATAGAACAGGGCGAGATAATCCTCCGTCTCCATGCTCTCTTCCTTGATGAAGTGGTTCTTCGGCAGATACACCGCCTCGTAGTCCATGAAAGACGGCGTGGTGGGCAGCGCAGTCATCAGCCCCAGCAGGCCGTAGTGGGCGGCAAACTCCAGGATGGCTTTCTGCACCTCGGCCTCCGGCCTGCGGTTCATCATCAGCATCCCCACATTCAGCGCATCCAGCACGATATTCGGTACTTCCTTCAGGGGATTGTAAACGTCGGGCTTGGCGTCCTTCCCCGGCGTGATATACCGCCTGCCGTCCGCTGAGGTTTTCAATTCATAGCGGTCATAACGTACCCAATGGGAACGGGACTGCTCAAAGAGATTGTTCATGACGCTGTTCCTCTCGCTTCGTAATCTATCTATATATTAACCATATTACCATTGTATCAACCGTCCTTGCCATCGTCAAGGGCGGCTTTTTTCTTTCTCGGAGGCGTTTTGTTCTCCGGGCGGATCACGGCATCCTTGCCCATGGTTTCCCGAAGCGCTCCGTATTCCTCCATAAACTGGCGCTCCCGCAGGGTAAGACTGCCGCCCTGCTCTTTCCTCTCGTTCAGATGCTCATACATCCGCTTTTGCAGCTTCCTGTGGATGGTGGTGCGCAGCTTGCGGATGTTCCGGTCGGACTGTCCACGGATGGCAGCAAGCCTTGTGGTGCTGTAAAGCCGCAGGGAGAGATAGTACAGCACTTCCTTGTGCTCATCGCTGAGGCTGCGGATGAGGTCGGAGATGAAGCGGTTGGTGGTCAGCTCGTGCAGCTCGTAGGGACAGGAGAAGATCAGGTCAAGGAAATTCCCTTGGCTGAGCTGACGGAACCTCGGCAGATTCATCCAAGGCGGTATGAGCTTTGGATCGGGGACTGCCATGTATTCCAGAGGCACATCGCCCCGCAGGTTTTCGTGGTCGCGCTCCCGGCGTTCCCGGTTCCTGTCCAGCCTGTTCCATTCCTCAATAACCCCCTGAAACTGTTCCAATGTCCTCGCCGCATCCTCTGTGCGCCGCAAGGCCTCTGCCAAAGTTTCTCGCACCAAGCGCTTTTTGTTTTTGGGCGCGGCTTCTTCTTCCTCGTCCTCCAGCTCGGCGTCATAGTCTCTGGGGTTCTCGTCCTGCTCCAGCTCGCTTTCCAGCTCCAGAGCGCGTTCCTCTGCAAGCGCTTCCTCCAGAGTTTCGTCCTCCGGTGCTTCGTCAGAGGCGTCCGTCCAAGCGGTGAAGCCTTCATCTCCGGACAGCTCCCGCAGGCGTTCCTTGTCCCATGCTGCCGCCATGACTTCACCTCCCGAAAAAATATTTTTCTTTTTTTCAAAAACAGTTCCGATTTGCACCCCGTTTTTCTCCTATTAGTAGAGAGGTAATCTGTATTGAAATTACACGGGTTACTTCTGAGACTCCTGTCGGAGAAAGGAGGGCTGTGCAGTGAACAGGCAGCGCGGATAGCAGGACAGCGACTGCGGCAGTTACAGAGAACGGAACCAATCACATTATACTATGGATGCGTCGTGAACGCAAGAAAGAGAGGGACAATGACCGCAAGAAACAGCGTATTTCTGACCCGGCATATCGGACAGACCACCTATCGGGTGCGCGTTCATCTCAGCGAGACCGCTGCGGAGACCATGGAGGATAAAATTTTGCGGCTGATCCGCAATGATGGGCTGACAAACGAGGATACCTGTGCTATACTGGACGTGCCACAAATGAGCCGTCAGTCTGAAAGGAGCGCCTAACCATGGCTACCAGACAGACGGAAGAAAAGATCACCGCGCTCTATGAGCGCCTGTCCCGCGACGATGACGCAGCGGGAGACTCGAACTCCATTCTGAATCAGAAACGTTACCTTGAGACCTATGCACAGCAGCGAGGCTATGAAAACATCGTCCACTATACGGACGATGGATGGTCTGGCGGCAATTTTGAACGCCCTGCTTGGAAACGCCTTGTGGCGGATATCGAGGCGGGCAAGGTTGCCCACCTGCTGTGCAAGGATATGAGCAGAATCGGCAGAAATTACCTGCAAACCGGCTTCTACACAGAGGTGATGTTCCGTCAGAACGGGGTTCATTTTGTTGCCGTCGCAAACAACATCGACAGCGACGTGCAGGAGAGCGGCGAGTTCACGCCATTCTTGAACATCATGAACGAATGGTACCTTCGCGACCAGTCCAGGAAGGTCAAGTCCGCCTACCACGTCAAGGGCAAGTCCGGCAAACCCATCACCAACAGCGCCATCTATGGCTACCGTAAAGACCCGGACGACAAAGACCATTGGCTCATCGACGAGGAAGCCGCCGCTGTGGTGCGGCGCATCTTCCGCCTCGCGGTGGAGGGACACGGCCCCTACGACATCTCCAGACTGCTGACGGAGGAAAAGGTGGAGTGTCCCGGCTATTATCTGGCGAAGCAGCGGGAGGAACGGGATAAGGGAAAAGCCGACAGGAAGAAAAAAGGACCGTCCGCCCTTGATAAGAACCGTCCCTACGACTGGTACGGCTTCACCGTGGGGTCCATCCTGTCCAAGCCGGAGTATATGGGGCATACGGTGAATTTCCGTACCTCCAAAAAGTCCTATCGGGACAAGCGGGTAAAGAACGATCCTGCGGACAGGCTGATCTTTGAGAATACCCATGAGGCCATCATCGACCCGGAAACGTGGCGACTGGCCCAGCAGGTCAAGAAAACCGTGCGCCGGACGGACACCACCGGCGTTGCAAATCCCCTCACCGGCCTTGTATTCTGCGCCGACTGCGGAGCCAGGATGTATAACCACCGGAGCAGAAAAACCGGGGCGAACGGGAATGAATACTTCAGCGACAACTATAATTGCTCCACCTATTGCCTGTCGATCGAGCGTGAGACGAAGGAGTGCTTTTCCCACAATGTCAGCACAAAGGCGCTGAACACACTGGTGCTGGAGACGATCCGCACCACCGCCAACTACGCCATTCAAAACAGGAACGAGTTCTTCCGGAAGGTGCGCAGCATCTCGCAGGTACGGCAGCAGGAAGCCGCAAAGGAGCTTCGGCGCAGGGTCTCCAAGGCAAGCAGGCGCATTGCTGAGCTGGATACTCTTATTAAAAAGCTGTATGAAACCTACGCCATGGGTAAGCTGGAGGAGCAACGGTTCGAGCTGCTGTGTGCCGAATATGAAAAGGAGCAGGCAGAGTTAAAGCAGACCGCTGCCGAAGAGCAGGCAGAGCTTGACCGCTACGATGAGGACACCGACCGGGCAGACCGATTCCTTGCAATGGCGAAGAGATACACGGATTTTTCTGCGCTGACACCTGCCATGCTCAATGAGTTTGTGGAGAAGATCGTCGTCCACGCCCCGGATCGCAGCAGCGGCGAACGGGTGCAGGAGATCGACATCCATCTAAATTTCATCGGGCAGTTTGAAGTACCCATGCCGGAGCCGACGCCGGAGGAATTGGCCGCAGAGGAAAAACGTCGGATGAAGCGAAAAAAGGATCATGAGAAGTATCTGCGGTTGAAGGAGCGCAGACGCAAGATTGCGGAGGGGGAGATCATCCCCGGTCAGCCCTACACGCTTACCTGCCAGTGCTGTGGGGAACCGTTCCAATCCATGCAGCCGCAGGCAAAGTTCTGCAAGCCTGCCTGCCGCGAGAAATCCTATCGGCAGAAAGCGGCAGAAAGCCGCAGGCGGGAGTGCGCCTGTGAAAACTGCGGCAGGACGTTTACGGCAACGAGAAGCGATGTGAAATACTGCTGCGATGATTGCCGCTATGAAGGGCATCTCAAAAAGCAGAGAGTGCGCAATGCAACCCGGAGAGCGAAAGAAACGGCAGAACCGGAGACGATGAAAGCGGGGTGATGGTAAGCCATGTGGAGCAACAGCCTGTGGGAGCAGGAGCATCAGGCGGAATTGTATCAGGCGTTTATGGAGGAATGTCTCAGCGGCGGCCCGGAGAACTTTGTGTCCCCTGTCCGTCAGATCGTCTGCGGTGGCTGCGGCAGGCTCTTTTATACCAGAGTGTATTCC
>CAVBQH010000222.1:0-4126 GCA_963597485.1 Acutalibacteraceae bacterium | reverse complement strand
GTGTTCAGAAGAGCCTCGAGAAGATCACGAAGGTCATGATGGGCTCCCTTCTGGTGCTGATCATTATACTCGCCATTCACAGTCTGTTTCTCCCCGGCGCTGCAGAGGGAGTCCGCTTCTACCTGATGCCGGACCTTGATGCTGCTCTTGAAATCGGAATCGGAAACGTAATTGTTGCAGCAATGAATCAGGCCTTTTTCACCCTGAGTCTGGGAATCGCTGCACTTGAGATCTTCGGAAGCTATATGTCATCCGATCAGACACTGGCCGGCGAATCGGTTCGCATCTGCATTCTGGATACATTTGTAGCTCTTCTTTCCGGACTTATTATATTCCCCGCCTGCTTTTCCTACGGCATCAGCCCCGATCAGGGTGCCTCTTTGATCTTCATCACGCTGCCGCAGGTTTTCATGAATATGCCGGGCGGCCGACTTTGGGGAACACTCTTTTTTGTATTTATGACCTTTGCAAGCTTTTCCACCGTAACTGCCGTATTTGAAAACCTGATTGCAGCAGGCATGGATAACTTTGGCTGGAGCCGAAAGAAATCTGTACTGATTCACTTCCCCATTGTTTTCATCGGCAGCATCCCCTGTGTTCTTGGATTTAACATCTGGAGCAATGCGTCCCTCATCGGAGGAAGAGGAGTTCTTGACACAGAGGACTTCCTGGTCAGCAACCTCCTGCTGCCCGCCGGATCGCTTGTCTTTTTGCTTTTCTGCGTTACGAAATTCGGCTGGGGATTCGACCATTACCTTAAGGAGGCCAATACCGGTGAGGGTCTGAAGCTTTCTCCGAAATTAAAGCCGTATTTCCAGTTTATACTCCCCTTGCTGATCCTTCTGATCCTGATTAAGGGTCTCCTGTGAGTGGATGATTTTCCCTGTTTTTCATAAAAATGTTCTAACTCAAATTCCCTGCCTCGATTAGGATGTGTACTGCGCAATTGCCGCACGCGCCCTAATCCCGGCAGGGTTTTTGTTTGCATTGCGGCGGAGCGTTGACCAAGGGCCAAATGTTATGAGGCATCACTGATTGCGTGATGTTGGGGTCAAAGATTCTTTGCCCCACAATACCGTTTGGTTTCGCAATATTGCTGTTCTAATTAGTTAAGGAGAAAAATATGACCTCTGACAACACCAAAACCGTTCGTCCCTTCGGGATGAGAGACCGCATCGGCTACATGTTCGGTGACTTCGGCAACGATTTTACCTTCATCCTCTCTTCCATGTTCCTTATGAAGTTCTATACCGATGTTATGGGCATCAGTGCCGGCGTGGTCGGCATCATCATGATGGCTGCCCGCATCGTGGATGCCTTCACTGATGTAACCATGGGACAGATCGTCGACCGCTCCAAGCCCACAAAGGACGGCAAATTCCGTCCCTGGCTCAAGAGAATGTGCGGACCGGTTGCCATCGCATCCTTCCTCGTATTCCAGGCAGGGCTTGCCGGAATGCCGTATGGCTTCAAGGTAGCGTGGCTCGCCGTCACCTACATTCTGTGGGGATCCATCTTCTATACATCCATCAACATTCCTTACGGCTCCATGGCATCTGCCATCTCTCCCGAGCCGCAGCACCGTTCCGAACTCTCCACCTGGCGCACCATCGGCTCCAGTCTGGCATCCCTTGTCATCGGTGTCGGAACCCCCATGTTCGCTTATGTCGTTGTGGACGGCAAAACCGTTCTCTCTGGCTCCCGCATGATGGTTATCGCCGGTATTTTCTCTGTCTGTGCCGTACTCTGCTACATCCTCTGCTTCAACCTCGTAAGAGAGCGCGTAGAGGCTACTACCACCACCGAGAAGCTGAACATCGGAAAGCTCTTTAAGAGCATTTTCACCAACCGCGCACTTCTGGGCATCATCGCCGCAGCCATCATGCTGCTGCTCTCCCAGCTGACACTCTCGGGTATGAACAGCTATGTATATCCGAATTTCTACGGAAGCGCTGCCGCGCAGTCTGTTGCCAGCCTCGTAAGCATGCTCGGCGTTCTTGTTGTCTGCGCTCCGACCGCCGTTGCTCTTTCCAATAAGTTCGGCAAAAAGGAATTGTCCACCGTATCTGCTCTTGTCGGTGCAGCCGCTCTTTTGGTTTGTCTTGTGGTTCACCCCTCCAATCCGTATGTGTATGTCGTATTCAGCGCCATTGCCATGATCGGCATGGGCTACTTTAATACCGTCGTATGGGCCATGATCACGGATGTTATTGACGACACCGAGGTCCGCACCGGCGTTCGCGAGGACGGCACCGTTTACGCCGTGTACTCCTTCGCCCGCAAGCTCGGACAGGCCATCTCCTCCGGTCTTACCGGCGCACTGCTCACCATGATCGGATATTCTGAAGCAACCGCTTTTGATCCTGATGTAACCGAGAGCATTTTCAAGATGTCCTGCATCGCTCCTGCCATCGGGTTCATTGCACTGGCCCTCATTCTGATCTTCCTCTACCCTCTCGGAAAGGGCGCTGTGGAAAAGAACGTTGCCATCCTCGCCGAAAAGCGTGCCAAGAAGGAACAGTCAGCACAGTAAGTCTGTGTTCTTGTCAATGGTTTTAGTAAAAAAGATCCTCCCGGTTTTCCGGGAGGATCTTTTTTTGCATTATGCGTTCATTCAGGAATCGACGTATAATAGGCTCCATACCGCCATGCAAAGGAGCTTATGCCATGCAAATCGATGTTTTCCGTTTTCTCAGCCGTCTCGCCGGCGCATATAATGTCTGTGCCACCAGGGTAACTCCCCCCTTTGACGGACTGGAGAATTTCGACTATGGTCTTCGAAAAATGGTTGATCCGGAATTTGACTGGAAGGCCTTTGGTCAGGCGCTCCTGGACTGCACGCCGGCAGACACGCTCCTGATCGCCGAAGGCACATTTGAGCTGCACTTTGCACTCTTTCGTCTTCCGGACGAAAAGGACACCGTTTATCTCATCGGTCCCTGGTGCTCCGGTCCCCGCAGCGAGGAATCCAGACGCTGGATCCGCACCTTTCTCGGCGAGGACGGAGACCGCATGGTACAGGAATACTATAACGGCGTTCGCGTATTAAAGGATGGTGATCTCATCACTTCTATTTTTTGCGTGCTCTCAGAGGCCGCTGCAGGGAAGGAACTAAAACTCCAGGAAATACAGGAATTCCGCCCGTTTGTCTTCCGCCCGGATATCCGTCGATTCTCCTCCCCGGAATTCGAGCAGGAAATCCCCTATGCCATGATTGAACAGCGGTATCAGCATGAGAATGCTCTTCTGGATGCGGTATCTAAGGGAGATGATGTAACTGCTCTTACTGTCATGCAGCAGTGGAGCCGCTTCAACATGGGAAATCGTTTTGTCGGATCCCTGTATCGAGAAAAGACCAAGCTGATCATTTTAAACACGCTCCTTCGAAAGGCCATTGAACGAAGCGCCATTCACCCCTATTACATTGATCAGATTTCTTCCATGTATGCCAGACGGATTGAAGACCTCTCCGACGCCTCCGGCGAAGAGATTATCGCACTCATGATTCGGGATTACTGTGCCTACGTGCGCCGCTATTCCCTCCGACAGTATTCTCCCACAGTGCAAAAGGCCATCAACTACATCAATCTGAATATTTCCGAGCCGCATACGCTGAAGAGCCTCGCCTCCTACTGCGGAATCAGTCCCTCCTATCTGTCTTCTCTGTTCAAGCAGGAGACCGGTTCGACACTCATCGATTACATCAACACCGAGCGCGTACGCCGCAGTGCGCACCTTTTAGAATCCACCTCCCGCTCTGTCTCAGACATTGCCGCTGAGGTTGGCATTCTCGATGTGAATTATTTTTCCCGAGTGTTTAAAAAGGTATATGGCATCACGCCGACCAGATACCGGAGACAGCAGAAGAAGAAATAGTTTCGCAAAATCATCCTCTTCTTCCCCAAAATTGTTCTACCGGTCGCATACTTCTTTCATTGTACAATGCCTGTAACAAGGGCTTACTCAGCCGCACAAACATTTTGGTATCTGTTTAGCACCTGCCACATTTCAACGCGAACCCGCTGCTTGCAGGCATATTCACGATTGGAATTGGCAGGCGGCCAAGGCGCAAAGCGCCTCTGGCCAGCCACATCGAGGATTTGCGAATGCGAGGAGAAATTCGCGT
>CAVBQH010000221.1:0-4155 GCA_963597485.1 Acutalibacteraceae bacterium | reverse complement strand
TTTGCCTGCAAGCAGTCAATTCACGTTGAAATGTGGCAGGTGCTGAACAGATACATAAAGAGGAGAGCATATGAGCGTCGTAATCATTGGCGGCAACGAATGTATGGAGCGCAGATACAAGGAAGTCTGCAAGCGTCACGGATGTGATGCCAAGGTATTCTGCAAGTTCAAGGGCGGTATGAAGGACCGCATCGGATCACCGGATCTTATGATTCTGTTCACCCACACAGTTTCACACAAAATGGTGCAATACGCATTGAACGAGACGGCCGGCAACACTACGGTCATCCGGTCGCACACCAGTTCCATTTCCTCTCTGGATCAGATTCTGGAGGAGCATGCAGGGCAGGCGTGCTGAGCATGGGTTGAGCATGGATCAAAGTAAATACGGCTACAATCAGCATTTCCTGATTGTAGTCGGGGCAAACGAGGGTTTGCTCCGGTCAATTTTTATTGATGGAAACATAAGAAGATTGCCTTTACAAAAAAATAACGCAAGCTTACGATTGTATCAGTTCATGAGCCGACCGGAGGCTGGCGAGAACGCCACATGAGCAAAAGAAAAGCTGCGTAGCAGCGATTTTGCGAATGGGCTCTGAATAGTTACTCAAAATGGAAGATGTGATAAGAGTACGGCGGGGAATATCCCCGGAAAGGAAGGCATACTATGGCAGCATTTAACTGGGGCAAGCTTGGACTTTTTGCAGGCGGTGTTTTATTCGGAACAGCAGGTATTTCTATTCTCTCCAGCAAGGAGGCGAAGACAGCTTATACACATTGCACAGCAGCGGTTCTTCGCGGCAAGGATGCAGTTGTCAAGACAGCGACGACTCTGAAGGAGAACTGCCAGGATATTGCTGCAGATGCTTCGGATATCAACGAGAAGCGCTATGCGGAGCAGGAGGCTGAGGCAATCGAGAATGCAAAGGCTCTTCTTGCGGAGCATGAGGCAGCTGCTGCAGAATAAGAAACCTTTGTCTCGAACATAAAGAGGTACATATCGAATGAAATATCTGATTCGTCACGAATCCGCGCACACCATGCGTATTCACATGGGCGGTTACCGCATGTCGATGGATCAGGCAGACATCCTGGAGTATTACCTGCGGAATCTGGACTTTGTTCAGAAAGTAAAGGTATATGAGGAGACAGGGGATGCGATCATCACCTATCGCCGGACGAAGGAGTACAGAGAGCAGCTTCTGGAGGCTCTCTGTACTTTTTCATATCAGGATCCTGCTGCGATCGCGCTTGTTCCGGAGGAAACGGGACGGGCACTCAACCATGAGTATCAGGACAAGCTGGCACTGACCATCGCGGGACGCTATATCCGAAAGCTGTTCCTGCCGCTCCCGGTGCAGATGGCATGGACGGCAGTGCGCAGTGTAAAGTTTATATGGAAGGGACTTACGTGTCTTCTCAGCGGAAGGCTCCAGGTTCCTGTTCTGGATGCGGCGGCAATTCTGGCCTCCATGCTCATGGGAGATTTTAATACCGCATCCTCCGTGATGTGGCTTCTGGATATCGGGGATCTTCTGGAGGAGTGGACCCATAAAAAGTCCATCGGAGATCTGGCAAGATCCATGTCGCTGAAGGTGGACAAGGTATGGCTCAAGGCTGCAGATGGGCAGGATGTGCTGGTCAGCGTAAAGGACGTGCAGGCAGGAGATCGCATCACGGTTCGCACCTCCAACGTTATTCCGCTGGACGGCGTGGTGGTAAGCGGCGAGATGAGCGTGAACCAGGCCTCAATGACCGGTGAATCGGTTCCTGTTGTCAAGATGCCCGGCGGCTATGTATATGCCGGTACGGTTGTAGAAGAGGGCGAGTGCATCGTTGAGGTGACCAAGAAGGCAGGAACCGGCAAATATGACCAGATCGTTCATATGATCGAGGAGTCGGAGAAGCTAAAGTCCAATACCGAGGCAAGGGCGTACCATCTGGCAGATTCGCTGGTCCCGTATTCTCTGGGACTGACGGCCGTGGTCTACCTTCTGACCCGCAATATTACAAGGGCGATGGCGTCGCTGATGGTGGACTTTTCGTGCGCATTAAAGCTCTCCATGCCGCTTTCAGTGCTGTCGGCAATCCGCGAGGCCGGTACCTATGACATCTCTGTAAAGGGCGGTAAATTCCTGGAGGCCGTAGCCCAGGCAGATACCATTGTCTTTGATAAAACAGGGACCCTTACCCACGCAACGCCGACGGTGGTGCAGATTGAAACCTTTGACGGAGAGAATGAGAATTATGCGCTGAAGGTTGCAGCCTGCCTGGAAGAGCATTATCCGCATTCCATCGCCAATGCTGTTGTGGGAGAGGCCAAAAGGCGCGGCATCACCCATGAGGAGATGCACACAGAGGTCAAGTACGTTGTGGCTCACGGCATTGCCAGCCAGATATCCGGCAAGCGTGCCGTGATCGGCAGCTATCATTTTGTCTTTGAGGATGAGCACTGCACGGTGGATCCTTCGGAAATGGAACGGATGGAGAACCTTCCGCCGCAGTATTCGCATCTGTATATGGCAGTGGACGGCCGGCTGAAGGCGGTCATCTGCATTTTTGATCCGCTGCGGGAAGAGGCTCCGGCGGTCATTGAAGAGCTCCATGCACTGGGAATCCGCAAGGTATGCATGATGACCGGTGACAATGAGAGGACGGCAGAGGCGGTTGCGAAGGCACTGCATCTGGATGAATTCCATGCCGAGGTCCTTCCGGAGGATAAGGCAGCCTTTATCCGAAAGGAACACGAAGAAGGCCGGAAGGTCATCATGGTAGGCGACGGCGTCAACGACACGCCGGCCCTTTCGGAGGCGGATGTCGGAGTTGCTGTCAGCGACGGCGCGGCAATTGCAAGAGAGGTTGCCGACATCACCATCAGCGCCGACTCGTTGGAGCAGCTACTGGTGCTGCGCAGACTCTCCGGCGAGCTGATGAAGAGAATCGATAGCAACTACCGTTTTATCATCGGCTTTAATGCGGGGCTCATTGCTCTTGGCATTGCAGGAATTCTGCCGCCGGCGACGTCGGCACTGCTGCACAACACCTCGACGCTGGTGACCGGCCTTAAGAGTATGACGAATTTGCTGCCGGAGAAGTGATGAGCGGCCCCGAACCGGACGCCTCCGCCGGGACCCGTCGCGCGCTTTGCGTTCGGGCCGCAGCACAAAACTGTCTCGATGGCATTCAGAAGTTCCATCCCGGATTTCCGGGATGGAACTTTCTGTGTTATACTCAAGATTCAGAGCAATTGAAACCTTACACAGCAGGGATACAGTATGCAGCTACGTTCGCGCAAGACGATTCGAAGAATCATTATCATAATGGACAATGCAGCCACATCGGCGGCGTTTGTCCTGGCGCTCTACCTGCGCATGTGGACAAGGATGGAGCCGTGGAAGGTTCGGCTGTACAGTACTGTTTACATTTTAAATCTCCTGTTGTATCTGTTCTGGAATACCTACCGCCGGGCGAAAAAGCACGAATATGACATTACGCAGATGGATCCGGTGGAAAACCTGGTCCGTGTGGCCAGAGAGAGGATTTTCCAGTACGCAGCACTTGTCATTCTCCTTGCCGTAGTAAGATCCTTTGAACAGCTCTCGCGCCAGATGCTTTTATACTGGGTGTTCTTTGATATCCTGTTTACGGCACTTTTGCGTCTGAAGCTGCGGGCAAGGCTCCTTCTGGAACAGACCCAATATGCCCGGGGACGAAACGTTCTCCTGGTAACAACCAAAGAAAAAGAAGCGATTGCAAGGGCGCGGCTTTCCATGGTTTTGATGGAAAGAGATGTTCTTGCAGGCGTGTGTCTCTTGGACCGGGATAGGGAACCGGGGAATGATTTTCTGGAGGCGTGGCTATCTGATGTCCGGAGGCAGGCTGCGGGCCGTGAGGATGCGGTGAGTTCTGATCTTCTGGATCTGAAGGCTTTTTTGTATCTTCCGGATACACCCCAGGGCGTGCAGGACAGCGTCATTTCGTTCCTTCAGAATAAGAAGATTCCTGTCAGCTCGGTGCTGTTTGACAAGGGACACTGTCTCCCTTATAAAATGGTGTGCAGCAGAGGCGGATACGCGGCCATGGAATATGACACCCTCTCGGAGCGGTGTGAGGTATTCGGAGTATCGTATGCGGTATCGGATGTAGAGACAGTGG
>CAVBQH010000220.1:0-4156 GCA_963597485.1 Acutalibacteraceae bacterium | reverse complement strand
GAATAATGCCGCACGCAGAAAAGATATGAGTACATAGTTTACGGAATTAATTTGCGGTTGAATTGCGGCAGACGGGAACTTTAATTTGCCGCGTGACAATAATACGGGTTGACTATTTGGCTTCTCGGAAGGTGGTGAGATGATATGGGAGGAAGAGGAACGTTTGCAGCAGGAAATGCAGTCGCATACACCTACGAGGTCGATACGAGTTTTTCAGAAGATGGAAAGTTTCATGGCGTCAAGGTTTTAAAAGGAATGGCAGGCAGTGGAAAGCACGGTTTACCGGAATCGTCTCATTCCAGTATTGCTTATTTAAAAATGAATCCAGACGGAACTTTTAACATGATGCGGATTTATGATAAAGGGCATAATCTTAGACTTGAGATTGCGTACCATTCAGAACAATCCATTGCAAAAGGAAAATCAAAAGTCCTCCACTATCACATCTATGGAAAAGAGTTCAGTCAAAATGCGAAAACTTCGTTTGGCAGAACGACAAAGGTCTTACATAAAAATTCCAAGATATACAAGCAATACAAACATTTTTTCAAGGGGGTTCAATAAAATGCGCAATGGAAATATTAGAGAATTTGTTGATAAACTGTGGGGCGGAGAGGAGCTGATCTATATATACAATGGCAAGAAATATTTTTCTCAGGGGCATGTTCTTGAAAATGGTCAGTATCGCTTCGAACTACAGCAATGGGAACCGGAAGGAAAGATGCTCTGGTATGTAGAGGGACTTGATCATCAATCGAGTCTTGATAAGTTTCTGGAGCAGCCTTTGTTTGATGGGAAAAAATTCTGGGAAGCGGAGGCAGACATGGAATGGGTAGATGATTAAAGCATAAGAGATACATGGGGACGATGACTTATAATAAGCCATCGTCCTCTTTGCTATTTAGATGCTTCGGTCAGCCTTGCAATATATCCATCCTGCTGGAGCAGGACATGGTGGAAGGAATCTATGAGCTGATTCTGGAAACGGTGCTTTCGCAGAAGGAGCAGCTTTGCATTGCCAGGGATTCATATCCCGCAGAGCTTGTGCGAGCGAGATTCCTGAAGCTTGAGTATGGGCATGTCGAGTATGTGATCAGCTGCCTGAAGGAGAACACATCCAAGGTCCGCAACATCAAGAAATACATGCTTGCAGCCTTCGTAAGCTTCGGCGGGATATTGCGGCTGATTGGAGGAATCCTGGGGACTCTGTTTGCCGGATCCAGCATACTTTGCCTGATCATGGGCCTGGTATCGGGAAGAGAGTTCTGGGAGATGTTTCTCCTGGAGATTGCATTCGGCGCAGTCCCCACTATGCTCCGGATGTGTGGGGAGAGTGGAATCTATGCCATCAGGAGCATACTCGGCAGGATAGGATCTGCTCTATGGATGTAAAAAATATTGCACGCTTTCGTTGCTGATATGGAGACGCGGACTTATAATGAAAATTGGCTATACGAAATTGATTCTGAAAACGATACACTATAGTTATTTTGAATAATGGTGAAGAAAGCGAAGAAAATCCGTGGAGAAAAAAGAACGAACTGAAGAAGTGATTTTCATGAATATGTGCATGGTCTATGATGATGCCGGAAATGTTCTGGCACTGGATAAGGTGGGCAGAAAGTATTCCGGGACCACATTTCCAGGAGGCCATGTGGAAGCAGGGGAGACCTTTACAGAATCGGTTATCCGTGAAATCAAAGAGGAAACGGGGCTGACCATTAGGAATCCTAAGCTCACGGGAATCTATCACTGGATGCGGGACGGTGTTCGAAATGTAGGATTCCTGTACAAAACGAATGAATATGAAGGCGAGCTGCTGTCTTCGTCGGAAGGAAAAGTCTACTGGATCTCCGGAGAAGAATTCCTAGAAAAGCCGCTGGCTCCGGGTATGAGGCAGGTGTGGCAGATGATGCATGACGACAATGCGATGGAGTGTCTGCAGACACTGACCCCGGATGGAATTGTGTCAAAAATACAGTAAACGGAGATGATGGATACATGAACATACAGATTTTCGGCACGAAGAAGTGCAACGACACAAAGAAAGCGGAACGTTTTTTCAAGGAACGCGGCATCAAATACCAGTTCATTGATATGAAAGAAAAAGGCATGTCAAAGGGGGAGTTCAATTCTGTGGCACAGGTTAATGGCGGCCTGGAAAACATGATCAACTGGGAAGGCAAGGACAAGGATCTTCTGGCGCTGATTAAATACACCGCCGAGGAAGACAAGCTTCAGAAGGTTTTGGACAATCCGCAGGTCATCAAGACGCCGGTGGTCCGAAACGGCAAACAGTCAACATTGGGCTACCAGCCAGATGTATGGAAGGGCTGGAGTTAAGGCAAACTTGAAGTGTGAGGTGATGCAAATGAAAAAGAAAATCATCATCGCGGTTGTGGCGACTATTGCTGTTCTGGCGGCAGTTGCCATTGTTTCCATTCTGGCACAGACACCGATGCTGACTTGAAGGAAGGACTGCATTTCAAAGATGCCGGAATCCGGACGGCGAAGGCATTTGCCTGGATAATAAAGAATGATCAAGAAGTGGAGGAATAAGAAATGAGCAGAATTGATTTTGGAGCAAAGCCGGTAATGTACCCGATGCCGGTGCTGATTATCGCAACCTATGATGAGAACGGTGTCCCGGACGCCATGAATGCAGCTTGGGGCATTATCACGGATATGAATGAGATTTCCATCAGCATGGGAGATCACAAGACCACAGATAACCTTGCAAAGACCGGCGCATTTACAGTCAGCATGGCGACGGAGGAGTATGTGGTAGCCTGTGATTATGTGGGCGTCGAGTCAGGAAGAAAAGTGCCGGATAAGTTTGCAAGAACAGGTTTTCATGCCACAAAGAGCGAAAAGGTCAATGCGCCGCTGATTGACGAGCTGCCGATGGCACTGGAGTGCAAAGTCAAGAGCTTTGATAACGGCATTCTCGTAGGTGAGATTGTAAACGTAACTGCCGATGAGAGCATTCTGACAGACGGAAAGATTGATCCGAAGAAGCTGAAGCCCATCAGCTTTGATCCGGTGAACAATACCTATATCAGTCTGGGAGAGGTTGTTGGAAAGGCCTTCGGTGACGGGCTGCAGCTGAAGGGATGACATGAAGAAGAAGCAGGCAATGGGCTATTTTTACTTTGTGAGACACGGGCAGACCGTATGGAATGTAGAGAATAAAATATGCGGAGCAACTGACAGTCCGCTGACGGAGCATGGCCGGGAACAGGCTGCTGAAACCGGAAGGAACATCCTGGACAGCGGCATCCAGGCAGACGAGATTCTGTATTCGCCGCTCAGCCGAGCAGCAGATACGGCCAAAATTATTTCGGAAATGACAGGGATTCCCTGCTGCGAAGAACCGAGACTGAAGGAACAGAACTTCGGAAAATGGGAGTCCACGCCACGAGACGGAGGCGATTTCAAAAAGGCGAAGGAATCGTTTGCCTGCCGGTATGAAGGCGGGGAATCCATGCTGCAGCTTGCGCAGCGGATTTACAATTTGCTGGACGAGATCAAGGAAGAGTCTGATCAGAAGACCTACATTCTGGTGGCCCACAACGGTATTGCACGGATGGTGCAGTCTTACTTCCAGGATATGACCAATGCAGAATTTGCAGCATTTGGTGTGAAAAACTGCCAGGTGGTACGGTACGACTTTTAAGCGTAAGCATTTCTGTTCCAGAGCAGGACAGGGAAAAATTATGGGAAATAAAGAAACCGGTCCGCATTGGACGGACGGAAAAATACGCTGCCGTTGGGCGAATCCGAAAAATGAGCGGTACATACATTATCATGATGAGGAATGGGGCGTTCCGGTGCATGATGATCGGAAACTTTTCGAGATGCTGATTTTGGAGTGCTTCCAGGCAGGACTGTCCTGGGAATGCGTTCTGAATAAGCGTGAAAACTTTCGTGAGGCTTTCGATGGCTTTGAACTGGAGAAGGTCTGTGCCTACGATGACAGCAAGCTGGAGGAGCTGCAGAATAATCCGGGGATTATTCGAAACCGCCTAAAATTACGTGCTGTCGTCACCAATGCACGGGTATTCCGTGAGATTCAGAAAGAATACAAAAGCTTCTCGGATTATCTCTGGCATTGGACAGAGGGCAAAGTGATTTATGAAATTGGGCAGACAAGCTC
>CAVBQH010000219.1:0-4178 GCA_963597485.1 Acutalibacteraceae bacterium | reverse complement strand
GCACCTCCTCGGCCGTCTTCTCGTTTCCTTCTCCGGCGTCTCCGACAATGTGCAGCAAAAAGTGCTTTCCGTCCCTCTGCAGGCGATCCGCCAGGGACAGCACGCACTCCACATGCTTAAATCCGACAAAGCGCCCGGCCCATATCAGCTCAGTCACATCCCGGACTCCCCGGTGGCGAATGGGCGGCCGCCCGTTCTCATACGTGCGCAGCGGCGGAAAATAGCCCCACCGGTATTTTTTCTCCGGGAAGGCCCCGATCAGTCCGTAGTCTGAGCCCACATAGGCCCCCGCGCACAAGAGAAAATACGCGCTCCTGCGATACCTTGTGAAGCTTTGATACTTATCTGCCAGCCCCCTGGGAGAGAAGAATTTCCACTGTCCGTCCTTGTAGATTCTCTCGCTGATCTGGAATACAGGTCGCTGCAGCCGGAGCCTCTTGGCAATCAGCGGACGCAGCTGCGGCACCCAGCCGACGATCAAAAGGTCGCAGGCCAAAAGCTCGCGCTGCGCCTCCTTCTGATCCGTACTCCATTTGAGCACCCAATCCAGCTCCTCCGACTCATCCTTCCATCCCATGTCCAGACGCTCCTTCTCCATTTCCTCCATCTGGACAAAGACAAAGCCGTCCCCCAGCCGCCTGACCATGGCCTCACAGAAGGGGATCTGGTGATGGTTGATGTAATTCGCCGCAAAGGCAACCGTAGGCATTCTGTTCACGCAATACTCCGATAAATCTCCAGAATCCGCTGATAATTCGTGTTCGGATTATGGCGCACCACCGCCGCCTTATGAGCCGCACTGGCAAGCCGGCAGGCGAACTGATCATTTTCAAACAAATTGCAGACGTCCTCTGCAATGGCCCGGACGTCTCCCACCGGGAACAGGAGTCCCTCCTCGCCGTTCTTGGTAAGATCCGGGATGCCTCCCGCCCGGGAAGCCGCCACCGGCATGCCCAGGAGCATCGCCTCGCAGAGAGAATTGGGGGAATTCTCCACCACCGACGGGCAGACGAATACGTGGCTCTTCTGGTAGCGCTGCTTCATCTGCTGCGCATCCAGCGAGCCCAGCATGATAACGTGCCCCTCCAGATTTCCCTCCCGGATCAAACGTTTTAAATACACACCGTAGGCCGAAATCCACACCGGCTCCGGCAGTTTCTTGCGCGGAATCACGCCGCCCACGTTGCCGATCACCGAATTGCCCGCAACGTACAGCTTCGCATCCGGGAAGTGCCGCAGGATCTCCGGCATCGCCTGCAGGACGAAGTGAAAGCCCTTCAGCGGATAATCGCCCTGGCTTAAGAAAATGCTGTGCCGCTCCACGCTGTTCAGATCCCATCGCCCCTCATAGAACTCCGGGCGAAGCGTTTCATTCAGCAGGTGATATACGGCATCGGGTTGAATCGCTGCCGTTCCCTCGCGGTCAAACGTGGTGCGTCCCGTGATGTGCAGCACCTGGCGCAGCGTTTCTTTTTCATTTTCTGCACGGGCATAGTATTTTCTCTGCTGGTCCTTCAGCGAGTCGCGGCGCACAATATCCCGAAAGGTTCTGGCGCGCTGCACCTTGTAGGGAAGCTCTGCCATGTAGGTGTCCGCAATGGCTGCGCACAAGCCCTGCATCCCGACCAGTGTCCTCTCCGGCTTTTGAAAGGCACGCACCATCGCCAGCGCATGCGGAAACTCCGTACCGAAAATATGCACGATATCCGGCCGGAAGTCATTTAGAATCTCCTGAAACCGCTGCACCAGATGCTCGTCATAATGCTCCGGCGTGTCCAGATTCTCCGTGTAGCGTAAAAGACCGCACCGTCGATTTCCTTGCGGCACCCAGCCAGCGACGCCGGCACCGGCACGCAGACGCCCAGCTCCAGGAGCTTCTCCTCACGCCCTGTCTCTACCTTCTCCTGTACCAGCCGGTGAAAGCTCCCGGTAAGCCATCCCTCCCGGTTGGAAAAGGGAAGCCCCTCTGCTGCCGCAAAAGCCGGCAGCATAATATTGCACAGCCATAAAACCTTCATGTTGTTATTTCCCGTAAACTCGATTCTTTATCGTATCGTATACTGCCGCCGTCACCGGCGATGAGGATAGCTTTGCCCGCAGCGGCTGGAGGCTTAGCAGCATCGCCAGGCGGTAGCGCAGGCACTCTCCCGTGCCGAAGTACTGCTCCGTAATCTCCCGGTGCTCCCTCGCCGAGCATTTCCGGTTCTCCTTCGTCTCCGAAAAGCCGCCGCCCTCATAATCCGCCACAATCCGGTCCATTGCATGTGTCTGAGCGCCGGCCTCCAGCACGCACCACAAGAAATGCTCATAATCCGCCCGGACGCGGTAGTGAAGATCGAACTGCCGCCTCTCGAACAAATCCCGGCTGTAGAAGCACGCCTGATGGCAGGGAAGATTCCGATACATGGCAAAATGGGTCATTGCAGGCTTGGCCGCCACTCTCTGCCCGGTGCGCTTCTCCCACACATCACCGTAATATATGACCGGCCGGCTGCTGCCATCCCACTCTCTTTGTATATATTCCACCATGTCTGACAGAACATCCGCATCGTGCAGCAGGTCGCCGCAGTTTAAAAAATACAGAAATTCTCCTCTTGCGGATGCAATCGCCTGATTCATTCCGTCATAAATCCCGCTGTCCTTGCTCCGAATCACACGGATTCTCTCATCCCCCGGAACGGCCTCCAGACTTCCATCCGAAGAGCCCGCATCCTTTATGATTACCTCATACTCCGTAAACCGCTGGGACAGGACGCTTTGTATGGTCGCCGCCAGGCGGTCCCCCGGCTGATAGCAGGGCGTTATAATGCTGAAAAACGGATTTATCATAGGTTAATTCTTTCCAACGCTGCCGGACGGCGTCTGATTCAGATCGTGGAACAAAAACGTCTTGTACGGCAGGATTTTGATGGTATCACGATACGCCGTTTTCAGGAAAAAGGCAAAATACAGCCCTGCCCCCAGTATCGCCAGAGCGGTCAGTAGCCGGCGGCAGGCCCCATCCTTGCTCAGAAACGCTTCCTTGCCCTTACACTTTAGCTGCTCTGTCCCTTGCGCAATCCTCGAATTCTGACGTTTCACAGCTCCTGCTTGCGGCTTCTGCACAATTCTCATTCCGGCATCCTCCGGAATCCTTGCCAGCAGCATCGGAATCAGAAAGATCTGCGTGAAGGTCAGGTAATAGCAGATGCGGGATACCTCCGGAATAAACCACCCGAACACATACAAAAGCAGTGCCAGAAACGAGCCGTTGATATACATGCGAAGCTCCCGGCCTGCAAGCGCATCGTCCGATCGTACGGCAACACCGGCGCTGTCGCTGTCATCCCTGCAGCATTCGGTAGCCTCCGCTGACAGCAGCGTCCTCACTGTATCCGCTTCTCTTCCAGCTTTTAAACGCCACCGCTGTACCAGCACGGCCAGCAGCAGAACGGCTGCGCATCTTCCGATATTGACCCAGGATATACTGGTGCCCGCGGCCAGATCTCTCGTTCCTTCCCAGGAGGGATAGAGCGCCACCAAAAGATCCAGCACCCTCTGATGAAAGACCAGCGCCAATCCACCGGCGGCAATCGCCAGACCCCGTTGCATATGAGTCCATTTGTGAAGAGACAGCGGGTACAGCACCAGCGCCACCAGTGCCGACTTGTGAAACAAAGCTGCAAAAAGAACCAGGAGCATAAAGCCGACGTATTGCTTTCTCAGAATGCAGATCATTGCCAGAAGTGTGATGCTCAGCGCCAGATAATACCGCACAGTATTAAAGCTCTGAAAATAATAGCCAAACATCATGAACAGGAAGAAAGAAAAGGTAAAGTCCTCTGCCTGTCGCCAGACAACCAGCAGCAGATTCCCGATGGTCCACACAGAAAAGACGCCAAAGATCAGAAGATAATTCTCGTATCCGCACAGGAGGTACAACGCCTTTACCAGCAGATTAAAGCCCGCCTCCGTCGGCACATAGGAATCGATGGACGCAAGGTGAAAGAACTCCACGTAGCGAAGATAATCGTTTCCCGTCTCCTGGCGCAGTACTGCAGGAACAATAAGGATCAGCGCCAGCAGCACCAACGCTGTCCTCCGCAGCAATGCCCCTCTGGTGCCGGCCCTGCAGGTTCGTGTCCGCTCAGCCGCAGCAGCAGCCAGCACCGTTCCTGCCGCCAGTGCTGTATATAAAG
>CAVBQH010000218.1:0-4188 GCA_963597485.1 Acutalibacteraceae bacterium | reverse complement strand
GCACTTCCTGCACGTATGGAGAAGGCCCCTTCGGGTGATCCGCATGAAGTGCTTGTGACAATACAGGAGGGAAAGTTTCACCAGATCAAAAAAATGGTGGCAGCCCTCGGAGGAGAGAAGGAAGTAATTGCACTAAAACGGCTCTCGTTTGGACCGTTGGAGCTGGATTGTGCACTTGCGCCGGGGGAATATCGCCGGCTGCGTGAGGATGAATATGGCAGATTTGAAGAATATGGAAGAGTCCGGCGCGGATCAGAGCAGAATTCGTAATTTCTGCATTGTAGCGCACATAGACCACGGGAAGTCGACGCTGGCAGACCGCATGATTGAGCTGACGGGCGTTCTGACGGCGCGGGAAATGAAAAATCAGGTTCTCGACAACATTGATGTGGAGCGGGAACGCGGCATTACCATTAAATCCCAAGCGGTTCGACTGATCTACCAGGCAGAGGACGGACAGGAATATACCTTTAATCTGATTGATACTCCCGGGCATGTGGACTTTAACTATGAGGTGTCGCGGTCCTTGGCTGCCTGCGACGGTGCCATCCTGGTGGTGGATGCAACGCAGGGCATTCAGGCCCAGACGATGGCCAATGTATATCTGGCGCTGGAGCACAACCTGGATGTTTTCCCTGTGATCAACAAGATTGATCTCCCGAGCGCCAGACCGGAGGAGGTTAAGCAGGAGATTGAGGATGTCATCGGGATTGAGGCAATGGACGCGCCGGAAATCTCGGCCAAAAACGGCATCAACATCAAAGAGGTTCTTGAGAGCGTTGTGAAGAAGATTCCGGCGCCCACAGGGGATTCGTCTGCACCCTTGAAGGCGCTGATCTTTGATTCTCTGTACGATTCCTACCGGGGCGTAATCGTATTCATCCGCGTGCGGGACGGCGTGATCCGCAAAGGCACAAAGGTTCGCTTTATGGCAAGCGGAGCGGAGGAGGATGTAGTGGAAGTGGGCTATTTTGGCCCGGGAAGATTCATTCCCTGCAGTGAGCTCTCGGCGGGTATGGTCGGATATTTTACCGCATCCATCAAGAACATCCGCGATGCGCGTGTCGGTGATACCGTAACGAATGCAATTACTCCGTGCAGTGAACCGCTCCCCGGATACAAGAAGGCACAGGCCATGGTCTTTGCCGGAATCTATCCGCAGGACACATCCAAGTATCCGGATTTAAAGGACGCTTTGGAAAAATTCCAGCTCTCCGATGCCAGTCTTTCCTATGAGCCGGAGACGTCGCTGGCGCTGGGCTTTGGCTTCCGGTGCGGATTCCTGGGACTCCTTCATATGGAGGTTGTCTTAGAACGGCTGGAGCGGGAATACGATCTGGATATTATCTCGACAGCACCGGGCGTTGTTTACCGGATTTATCGGACGGACGGCACCATGATGGAGCTTACCAATCCGGCCAATCTGCCGGATCCTTCCGAAATCGAGCATATGGAGGAACCCATTGTCTCGGCGGAGATCATGGTGACAACCGAGTATCTGGGGGCGATTATGCAGCTGTGCCAGGAACGGCGCGGCGTGTACCTGTCGACGGATTATATCGAGACGACCAGAGCCGTGCTCAAATACGAGCTGCCGCTGAACGAGATTATTTACGATTTCTTTGACGCCTTAAAGTCGAGGTCCCGCGGCTATGCATCCTTTGACTACGAGCTGAAGGGATATGCGGTGTCCAAGCTGGTGAAGCTGGATATCCTTGTGAACAAGGAGCCTGTGGATGCGCTGTCTTTTATTGTGCATGAGGCGGGAGCTTATGAGCGTGGACGGAAGATGTGTGAGAAGCTCAAGGATGAAATTCCCCGTCAGCTGTTCGAGGTGCCGATCCAGGCAGCTGTCGGCGGGCGCGTGATCGCAAGAGAGACGGTTCGGGCGTATCGCAAGGACGTACTGGCCAAGTGCTACGGCGGCGATGTGTCGCGCAAGAAAAAGCTCTTAGAGAAGCAGAAGGAAGGCAAAAAGCGCATGCAGATGGTTGGAAACGTCGAAATTCCAAAGGAAGCCTTCATGAATGTGCTGAAGCTGGGAGACGAGCAGTGAGTGTGAGTGAAAATGCGGAGCAGGCGGTGAGCCTGTATCTGCATTTTCCTTTTTGTGTCCGCAAATGCAGGTATTGCGACTTCCTGTCCGGGCCGGCCGGGGAGACGGAGCGAAAACGGTATCTCCACGCACTGGAAACGGAGCTTGAGAAAACAGCGGAAGAAATTACAGATAAGGAGTCCGGTGGAACGCTGCCGGTGGATACCGTTTTTCTGGGCGGCGGAACGCCGTCGCTTTTGTCCGGCGAGGAGCTGCAGGAGCTGCTGCAGACAGTGCGGATGTGGTATGACGTGCGGCCGGAGGCGGAAATCACGATGGAATGCAATCCGGGAACAGCCGGCCTTGAGGTACTTTGCGCTTACCGGAAGGCAGGTGTAAACCGCCTGTCCATTGGCGTACAGTCCTTTCGGGATGAGGAGCTGCGGATCCTGGGACGGATCCACGACAGCAGGCAGGCAAAGGAGTGCTTTTATCAGGCACGGGAGGCTGGATTTACAAATATCAGCCTGGATCTGATGTCGGCACTTCCGGGGCAGACAATGGAGGCGTGGCTGTATTCCCTTTCGGAGGCGGCTGCGCTGGGCCCGGAGCATATATCTGCCTATAGCCTTATTCTGGAGGAAGGCACCGAGTTATACAGGATGGCGGAACAGGGAAGCCTGCCGCCTTTGCCGGAGGAGGTGCTGGACCGGGACATGTATCACCGGACGAAGACGTTTCTGGCTGAGCATGGCTATCACCGGTATGAAATTTCCAACTATGCAAGAGAAGGCTTTGAAAGCCGGCATAACAGCGGCTACTGGACGGGGCACCCATATCTTGGCTTTGGGACCGGCGCGGCTTCGTACTGGAAGGGGATGCGCTGGAGTCACACAAGGCAATTGGCAGCATACTGTGAGAGGCTGGAGCAGGCAAGAAGCCGTAAGGAGCTGTTGACAATGCCCTGGCAGGACCTGGTGGATGAAGCGTTGTACGAGGATATTGAGCAGCTGTCGCCGGAAGACCAAATGGAGGAATTCATGTTCCTGGGGCTTCGGCGGATGGAGGGCGTTTCCGCAGAGGAGTTTCAAATCCGGTTCGGCATCTCGATGGAGTCTGTGTACGGAGCTGTACTGCGCAGGTACCGGGAGCTGGGGCTTTTGAAGGAGGGGAGAGGGCGTGTTGCCCTGACGGATGCGGGGGTGGATGTCAGCAATACGGTGATGGCGGACTTTCTGCTGTAGCCGGTCTGGCCAGCCACATGAGCAAAAGGAAAGCTGCGTAGCAGCGATTTTGCGAATGGGCTCTGAATAGTTACCGAAGTTTTCCGAAGGAAAACGTCCCAACGGGCTGACTTGTCACTCCCAGGGAAGGTTGATACAATGAAAGACGTATGTTGTCAAAAAACGTGCCGCCGGAGGGCTGCGGCAGAAAGAGGGAGAATGGGACATTTTAAGACTTCGGTAAAAGCATTTCTGCTGGCAGCAGCCGCTGCCTGCCTTCTTGCACTGACACCGGCAGGGGCAGCAAGAGCGGAGGCAGCAGCTGTATCCGGGATTGATGTCAGCTCGTACCAGGGGAACATTGACTGGAATGCGGTGGCAGCCAGCGGGGTGAAGTTCGCCATGATTCGAATCGGCAATATTAAGTACGGACTGGATTCGAAATTCACGCAGAATGTTGTGGCGGCGAATGCAGCTGGGATTCGCGTTGGTGCATATGTATATTCTTATGCGTTGAATGACGCGGAGGCAGCGGCGGATGCGCAGCTGGCGGTATCGGCGATGGCAGCGCTTCCGATTTCGTTTCCGGTTGCCATTGATCTGGAGGACTCCTCCCAGAAGAGCCTGACGGCCGCACAGCTGCAGTCAATTGCCAACACCTTCTGCTCGGTGGTCTACGCGGCAGGGTATCAGCCGATGGTTTACAGCTACAAGAACTGGTTCACTGAGCGAATGGGTGCAACCGCCTGGGATCACTGGGTTGCGAATTACAGCAGCGCCATGGGCTTTCCCGGTACAATGTGGCAGTATTCCTCCAGCGGAAGCGTGGCGGGTATTGCCGGAAACTGCGACATGGACTATGTCCTGAAGGATTATTTCACAACAATTCCTGCCAACGGACTTTCCACGCAAAGCGGTGCCACCTTATTT
>CAVBQH010000217.1:0-4236 GCA_963597485.1 Acutalibacteraceae bacterium | reverse complement strand
ACGTTACGCTGACTTCGTCAGCTACGAGATGGCCTTACGGCCACTCGGCAAAAGCACTCCCCTGCGGCCTAGCGGTGCTAAGCTCGCATAAAACGCTCGCAAGCACCGAGGTCCTCGGAAGGCCCCGAACCTGGACATCCATCCGCCACCCCCTGTCGCTCAGTTGGCGGCGAGGGCGGTTGGCTGTATCCTGCATCTGGATAACATTATGATTTGGTGTTACAGTTAGAGGAGTGCAATAGCAAAATGGTGTCCACTGCCGCCAATGAAAAAATTGCAGTGGTAACTGCGGCCTGGGCGCCGCATCAGGATTGGAGAATATGATGGACTTATATGAAAAGCTGGTAGCGAAGGAAGAGAAGCTGGCATTGGTAGGCCTTGGATATGTAGGCATGCCCATTGCCGTTGCCTTTGCTAAAAAGATCAATGTCATCGGCTTTGATTTTAACGAAGAGAAGATTGAGAAGTACAAAAGCGGCATCGATCCGACCAATGAGGTCGGCGATCAGGCCGTGAAGGAGACCACGGTGGAATTTACCGCGGATCCGACAAGTCTTCGGGATGCGAAGTTTATCATTGTTGCGGTACCGACGCCGGTCAATGCCGACCATACGCCGGATCTTTCACCGGTGGAGGGCGCGAGCCGCTTTGTCGGACAGAATCTCACAAAGGGGAGCATCGTTGTTTTCGAATCGACGGTGTATCCGGGCGTAACGGAGGAGACCTGCATTCCGATCATCGAGAAGGAATCCGGCCTTACCTGCGGTGTGGATTGGAAGATCGGCTACTCTCCGGAGCGCATCAATCCCGGAGACAAGGTGCATCGCCTCAACACCATCAAGAAGATTGTGTCCGGTATGGATGCGGAGTCCCTGGATATCATTGCCAGAGTGTATGAGCTGGTGGTGGATGCCGGCGTGCATCGGGCGGAGTCCATTCAGGTGGCAGAGGCTGCGAAGGTCATTGAGAACAGCCAGCGGGACATTAACATTGCGTTCATGAATGAGTTGTCGATGATCTTCCACAAGATGGGCATTGATACCAAGGCGGTGCTCGAGGCGGCCGGGACCAAGTGGAATTTCCTGAATTTCCGCCCGGGACTGGTGGGCGGACACTGCATCGGCATCGATCCGTATTATCTGACCTACCGTGCGGAGCAGTTCGGCTACCACTCACAGATCATTCTGTCCGGCCGTCGCATCAACGATGACATGGGCAAGTACTGCGCCGAGAGCCTGGTAAAGCTTTTGATCCGCAATGATCTTCCTGTGAAGAACGCCAGAGTGGCGATCCTTGGCTTTACGTTCAAGGAGAATTGCCCGGACACCCGCAACACTAAAGTAATTGATATTTACCGGGAGCTGCAGGAGTACGGCATCACGCCGGTTGTGGTGGATCCGCAGGCGGATGCGCAGGAGGCGGAGCGCCTGTACGGCATTCGCTTCCAGACTATGGATGATGTTCGTGATATGGATGCGGTGCTGATGGCGGTCAAGCACACAGAATTTGAAAGCTATACACCGGAGGATATTGCTGCCTTTTATAATCCGGAGCATGCAACAAAGGTCTTTATCGATCTGAAGGGCATCTATGACAGGGAGAGCTTTGCTGCGCCGGAGTGGGATTATTGGAGACTGTAGTCAATGACGAAGGATGTTGCACTGACGATTCAGGGCTTTCATATGCTGGACGGTGTCTGGCAGGAACCGGTGGTGACAAGTGCCCGCGGGAAGTATATCTTCCGCAGTGGGCACCATTTTGTTTCTTATGAGGAACATCTGCCGGATGGTGTGGTGAAGGGGCTCCTTAAATGGAACGAAAACGGCCTTGCGGTGAGCAAAAAAGGGGCGGTTACTTCATCGCTGGCGCTCACGGAAGGGAAACGGATCTCTACCAGCTATGCTACGGAAGCCGGGGCGTTGGAATTCGAGACGCTGACAAGGAGCGTTTCCCTGCAGGAAGGCGAAGACAGACTGGAGCTGGAGGCCAGGTACGTGCTGTATGCCAGGGGCGGCGATGAGCCGCTGCAGGAGAGCAGGATTGTCATTCGGGTAGAGGAAGGATGCAAAAGCGATGAGTGAGCCGGTTCGGATTCTTCATATCGTGGGAGCAATGGTTCCCGGAGGTATGGAGAATTTCATTATGAATCTGTACCGGCAGGTGGATCGAAGCCGGTTTCAGTTTGACTTTGTTGTGCATCAGCGAAGTGAAAATGATCTGTGCGGGGAGATTGAGGCACTGGGAGGCAGGGTATATCTGCTGCCCCGCCTTACGAAAAAGCCGGTGCAGAACCTTCGCGAGATTGCCCGTCTTGTTCGGGAGAATCATTATCCGGTGGTGATCCGTCATACGGCCAATGCGCTGGTAGCTCCGCAGCTGTTGGCGGCTGGGCGCGCCGGAGCGGTAACAGTGTGCCATTCTCACAACGAGACGGATCCGCAGCGTTTTTTGCACATACTCGGGCGGATTCTCCTTCGGCGGGCGGCGGACGTACGCCTTGCCTGCTCAGAGAAGGCCGGACACTGGATGTTCGGCAATCAGAGCTTTGAGATTGTGCACAACGCCATCGATCTGGAGAGCTTTGCATATCAGGAAGAGAAGGCGCAGAGAATCCGTGATGAGTTCGGACTCGAGGGACGTCATGTATATGGCAATATCGCCAACTTCATTGCGTCCAAAAACCATCTCTATCTGCTGGATATCTATGCGGAGATTCTGAAAAAGGATCCGGAGGCGCGGTGCTTTTGTCTTGGAGACGGAGATCTGCGGCCGGAGATTGAGGAGAAGATCCATGCACTGAACCTGGACGGGAAGGTGATCCTAACCGGCATCCGGAAGGATGCGGCGGATTTTATGTCCTGCATGGATGTGCTGATCTTCCCTTCCAGATTTGAAGGCCTTCCGCTGACGCTGATCGAGGCGCAGGCAGCAGGACTTCCTGCCATGATTGCAGACACCATTACGAAGGATGTTATTGTGACGGAAGGAATCGTCCGGTCAAGGTCCATTGAGGGATCACCGGCTGTGTGGGCCGGCGAGGCGGCGGAGCTTGCCGCCGCGGGCGATGGGACGCCGCAGGAGAGAGCACAAAGACGCCGCTGCCAGAAAGAGCGCATGGCGGCAGCAGGATATGACATTCGGCAGCTGACACAGTGGTACCAGCAGTTTCTGGAGAGGCTGGCGGCCGAACGATAATGGAAATGAGGAGGATTGTTATGAAGAAAAGAGCAATGATTGCAATGACCACTGCGGCACTTGTGATGACGTCGCTGGTTGGATGCAGCAGTGCATCGGATACAACCGCACAGACTGCTGCAGAGGAGAGCAGCTCTGCGGCAGAAGCGTCTTCGGAGGCGGCAGAGGCTGCAGATGTGGTAGAAGCAACCGAGGAAGCGGAAGAGATTGATGCTGCAATGAGCTATACCGATGCGGACGGCCTTTTGAAGGACGTGCTGGAGAAGGGAAAGCTGGTAGCCGGAATGGAAGGCGACTGGGCGCCCTGGTCCTATCACGACACAGAAACGGATGAGGTTATTGGATTTGACGCAGATACGGCAAGAGCCATCGGCGAGAAGCTCGGCGTTGAAGTGGAGATCGTAGAAGCTCCCTGGGAATCGTTGTTTGCGGGACTCGATGACGGCCGATATGACATCGTAGTCAACGGTGTAGAGGTTACCGACGAGCGCTCGGAAAAGTATGATTTCTCGGAGCCCTATGCATACATTCACACGGCACTGGTGGTACGCTCGGACAACGAGGACATCAAGAGCTTTGAGGATCTTGCCGGCAAGAAGACGGTGAACTCCATCGGCTCTACCTATATGGAGCTGGCAGAGAGCTACGGTGCCAGTGCGGCCGGTGTGTCGACACTGAACGATACCATTCAGAACGTCATCGACGGACGCGCCGATGCCACCCTGAATGCAGATGTATCGATTTACGATTATCTGAACCAGCAGCCGGATGCCAACATCAAGATTGTTGCAACCACCGAGGAGGCAAGCCATGTGGCCATTCCGATCCGCAAGGGCGAGGAGACCGCATCCTTTGAGGAAGCGGTGAATGCGGCCATTCAGGAGCTGAAGGAGGACGGAACTCTGGCGGAGCTCTCGGAGAAGTACTTTGGCTCAGATGTGACGAAGTAAAACTGCATATTGCCAAGAAGGCTACGCGCCAGCCAAGCGACAGGGTGGCGGATGGATGTCCAGCGTTCGGGGCCTTCCGAGGACCTCGGTG
>CAVBQH010000216.1:0-4253 GCA_963597485.1 Acutalibacteraceae bacterium | reverse complement strand
CATCCAGAGCGAGCTCCGTGATGTAGCCGTCGGTCAGCTCGAGGTAACGAGGTCCCTTCTCCAGAGTGCCGTAGGTGGTACCAACCATGGAACGGGTTCCCTTGCCAAGGTCCTCAAGGCCGGCGCCGATCTGCAGGCCGTCCTCAGAGAATGCGCTCTGGGAACGTCCATAAACGATCTGAAGGAACAGCTCTCTCATTGCGGTGTTGATGGCATCGCAGACGAGGTCCGTGTTTAGAGCCTCCAGAACAGTCAGTCCGGGAAGAATCTCAGCAGCCATAGCGGCGGAGTGGGTCATACCGGAACATCCGATGGTCTCGATCAGGGCCTCCTGAATGATGCCGTCCTTCACATTCAGGGACAGCTTACATGCGCCCTGCTGCGGAGCACACCAGCCAACACCGTGTGTGTAGCCGGAGATGTCCTTTACCTCTTTCGACTTTACCCATTTTGCCTCTTCCGGAATCGGAGCTGCGCCATGGTGCACGCCCTGGTGAACGACGCACATGTCTTTTACTTCCTGTGAGTAAACCATAAAAGTTCTCCTTCCTTACAAATAAGTTCAATGGCAACTTTGTTATTAAAGTAACATGGCCGTTAAAATTATACGGCGCGTCAATGACGTTAGACAATGCTAACAGGGACGACCGAAAACAATGCTATTTTTACCAAAATTCGTAAATATTTAACACTGAAGTTGTGCGAAATCGCTGATTTCTGTCTTTTCATAGAGGATATGCTTTGGTAGAATGTAGTCAGGCTCAACCATACCAAGGGAGGTAATCTGTATGAGTAAGAACGAAATGCTGGCGATGATTCTTGCCGGCGGTCGCGGAAGCCGTCTGAAGGACCTGACGAACAAGGTCGCGAAGCCGGCGGTTTCCTATGGCGGCAAATATCGAATTGTCGATTTCCCGTTGTCCAACTGTGCGAATAGCGGCATCGATGTGGTCGGTGTACTGACACAGTATGAATCGGTTCTTTTGAACTCCTACGTAGCAGGAGGCAAGAGCTGGGGACTGGATACCAGAGACGGCGGCGTATTCGTCCTTCCGCCCCGCGAGAAGGCGGATGCGAACCTGAATGTATACCGCGGGACAGCCGATGCCATTTCACAGAACATCGACTTTATCGATCAGTACGATCCGGATTACATCCTGATTCTCTCGGGTGACCACATCTACAAGATGAATTATGACAAGATGCTTTCCTATCATAAGGAGAACAAGGCGGATGCGACCATTGCCGTCATCGGTGTTCCTGAGAAGGAAGCGAGTCGTTTTGGCATTATGAATACGGACGGCTGCGGTCATATCACTGAATTCGAGGAGAAGCCGGAGCACCCGAAGTCCAATCTGGCCTCCATGGGCATTTATATTTTCACCTGGAAGACCATCCGGAAGATTCTGATTGAGGATCGAGATAACCCGGAATCCAGTCATGATTTCGGGAAGAACATCATTCCAAGGCTCCTGAATGACGGGAAGACATTGATGGCTTATGAATTCCAGGGATACTGGAAGGACGTCGGAACCATCGATTCTCTTTGGGAAGCGAATATGGATCTTCTGAATGATAACAATGCGCTGAATCTGGATGATGATTCCTGGAAGATTTACACAGAGGATGCCTCTGAGCTGCCGCAGTACGTAGGACCGGAGGCGGAGATTGATGTGGCTTATATGACGCAGGGTTGCCACATTGAGGGTGCGCTCAAGCATTCCGTGGTGTTCACCAATGTAACGGTCGGCAAGGGCGCGAAGGTCATCGATTCGGTTCTGATGCCGGGAGCGGTGATTGAAGAGGGAGCTGTTGTGACCAGAGCACTTGTGGCCAACAAGGTCCGAATCGGCAAGGATGCTGTGGTCGGCAGCAGTGACAGCGAGAATATCACGCTGGTTGCCAAGAATGTGAAGGGGGTTGAATAAGATGATCAACGCATTTGGAATCGTCACGGCCTCCAATGGCCGTTATCATGTAGAAGGAATGGAGGATTATCGTCCCATCGGCTCGTTTTCCTTCCTGGGAAGATATCGGATCGTTGATTTCCCGATTTCGAATCTTTCGAACAGCGGCATTGACCGCATTCAGGTTTACGCGAGCCAGAATCCGCGCTCTCTTGCAGAGCACCTGAGCAACGGACAGCGCTACAACATCAATGCTAAGCGCGGCAAGCTTCAGATCCTCTTCAACCAGGACAGCCGGGTCAATGCAATTTACAACACGGATATCGCAGCATATCTTGACAATATTGAAGTGATCGAAAGGATGCAGCAGCCGTATGCGGTTATTACCGCCGGGAACATGGTATTCCAGCAGGATTATCAGCAGGCTCTGCAGCAGCATGTGGAGAGCGGAGCGGATGTAACGCTTCTGTACCACAAGACGGATAAGGCTGACATCGGCTTCCGCAATTGTGCCCTTCTCCACCTCAATCGTCAGAAGGGTGTGAAGAGCATTCACATCAATGACGGATCCTCTGCATCGGGCAATGTGTTCATGGATACGTACATCATGAGTAAGGAGATCTTACTGAAGCTGATCCATGATGCTAAAAAGCACTCCTCCATTTTCAATCTGACGGACATCCTGAATCTGGAGAATGAGAGCCTGGATATTCGCGGACTGCAGCACAAGGGAGCTTATTTTGCGGCGGTTTATGATCTTCTGAGCTATTACCGTGCGAACATGGAGCTTCTGGAGTACGCGCAGGCCCGTCAGCTGTTCTCATCGAGCTGGCCGATTTATACGCAGACAACCGATGCATGCCCTGTTCACTACTTTGAAGGTGCAAAGGTTCTCAATTCGATGGTTGCCAATGGATCCAAGATCTATGGAACCGTGGAGAATTCTGTCATCGGCCGCGGCGTAGAGGTTCGCAAGGGTGCGGTTGTGAAGAACTGCCTGATCCTCGGACACAGTGTGGTCGGTGAGGGTGTGCACCTGGAGAACCAGGTTGTGGACAAGTGGGCGCAGATCGTCAATGTGAAGGAGCTGATCGCAGATCCGAATTGCCCCGGATACGTCCGCAGGGACGATATACTGTAATGTGGATGTAGAAGTAAGCAGCCGTTTTCCGAATGCGAGGAGAAATTCGCGTATGCGATTTCTCTGAAGCACGGAGTGTATTGTCGGCATTGCCGACAATCACTCCAGGATACTCGAAAATGCCATCGGGCATTTTCGAGTATCAAAATCGAGATGCGTGCAGAGTTGTTACAATATTTTGAGAATTGCGAGAGCGCATAGCGCGCAGCAATCCGGATATCATGTGGGGGCAAAAGATCTTTTGCTTCATGATACTTCCCGGGCGGGGAGGAAGGTTATTGACTTTCCTCCCCGCCCGGTTTATATTCACTTACGGTGAGGTTAGATCTTACTAACCCTGCTGTCTATGGTATAGCCTTGCTGTTCAAAATGCTGGAACGGGGCCGGAGCGGTATAAGGCAGTTGCGCCGGCGGCCGAGATTTGCGATGATGAGCAGCGCAGATAAGAGAGTCGCCTGCAGAGAGCAGGCAGCATTAAGGAGGAACATCATATGCTACAGAATGAAGCCTGGAAGGGCTTTGAAGGCAACATCTGGAAGCGCGAGTGCAATGTTCGCGATTTCATCCAGAAGAACTACACCCCCTATGACGGAGACGAGAGCTTTCTTGCGGACCCTACGGATGCAACGAACAAGCTCTGGGGCAAGCTCCAGGAGCTTCAGAAGGCAGAGCGCGAGAAGGGCGGCGTTCTGGATGAGGAGACGGAGGTTGTTTCCTCTCTGACAGCATATGGTCCCGGATATATCGATGAGTCCATGAAGGATCTGGAGCAGGTTGTCGGACTTCAGACCGACAAGCCGCTTAAGCGTGCATTCATGCCCTACGGCGGAATCCGTATGGCAGAGGAAGCCTGCGAGATGTACGGCTATACTCCGAATCCGGAGCTGCACAAGATCTTCACTGAGTATCACAAGACTCACAACCAGGCAGTATTTGATGCCTATACACCGGAGATGCGTGCAGCCAGGAGCAGCCACATCGTGACCGGATTGCCGGATACCTATGGACGCGGACGAATCGTCGGTGACTACAGAAGAGTTGCTCTGTACGGTATTGATCAGCTGATCGCATGGAAGGAAGAGGACAAGGCAAACTGCGGCGACGGTACTATGACCGATGATGTCATCCGTCAGCGCGAGGAGATTGCTGAGCAGGTTCGCGCACTGCAGGGCATGAAGAAGATGGCAGAGGCCTATGGCTATGAC
>CAVBQH010000215.1:0-4259 GCA_963597485.1 Acutalibacteraceae bacterium | reverse complement strand
CGATGAAAGAGTCCACCGCCTGATTGAAATGTCCAGAAAGTTGGAAGGCTTGCCTCGCCATACCTCTGTTCATGCTGCCGGTGTTGTGATCTGCGCAGAGCCGGCGGAGGATCTTATCCCGCTCTCAAGAGCGGCGGACGGCTCCATTACGACGCAGTTCACAATGACGAGAGTGGAGCAGCTCGGTCTTTTGAAGATGGATTTTCTAGGGCTTCGCACGCTGACCGTGATCCAGAATGCGGCAGACAACGCCAACCGGTCCATTCAGGAGGCAGGGGGAGCATATCCGTCCTATGAGCCTTCCTTTGGTAAATGCAAAATAACGGAAAACCCGGCCGGGGCGGTTATTGACATCAACCGCATTGATTATGATGATGCCAATGTTTTTGCCTATCTGTCGACCGGGAAGACGGACGGCGTCTTCCAGCTGGAATCGGCGGGAATGCAGAGCTTCATGAAACGCCTGCAGCCCAAGAGCCTCGAGGATGTTATTGCCGGTATCGCACTGTACCGGCCGGGCCCCATGGATTTCATTCCCAAATACATCGCGGGCAAGCAGAATGCAGACAGCGTCACCTATGATACGAGTGAGCTGGTGCAGATTCTGGAGCCTACGTATGGCTGCATCGTGTATCAGGAGCAGGTGATGCAGATTGTGCAGGAGCTGGGCGGATACTCTCTGGGACGCGCGGATCTTGTGCGTCGCGCGATGAGCAAGAAAAAAACGCATGTCATGGAAGAGGAGCGCCGCAATTTCGTCGAGGGCAATCCGGAGGAGAACGTACCGGGGTGCGTCAGCCGTGGCATTCCCAAGGACGTGGCTAATCACATCTACGATACGATGATTGATTTTGCCAAGTACGCATTCAATAAATCGCACGCAGCCTGCTACGCCATTGTGACTTACCAGACAGCATGGCTGAAATACTACTATCCGACCGAATTCATGGCGGCCCTTCTGACATCGGTCATTGATTTTCCGTCCAAGGTGGCGGCCTACATTCTGGCCTGCCGTGAGATGCACATCCGACTGCTGCCGCCGGACATCAACGAGGGAGTTGCGGGGTTCTCGGTTTCCGGCGGTGCGATCCGCTATTCTCTGACAGCCGTTAAGGGCGTAGGAGAGTCGGTGATTCGTGCTGTAGTAAGAGAAAGGGAACAGAACGGCAAATACCGCGATTTGCAGGATTTTATTGCCAGAACGCTTCCGCTCCAGGTCAACCGGCGCGTGGTGGAAAACCTTATCAAGGCCGGCGCCTTTGACTGCTTTGGCGTTACACGCAAGCAGATGATGACGGTGTATACCCGCATAATCGAGGAACAGACCGAAGCCTCCAAAAACAATATGGCAGGCCAGATGAGCCTTTTTGATATCGCGCCGGAGGAGGTTCAGCGGGATTTTCGTGTCCGGTATCCGGAGGTTGGAGAATATGAAAAGGAGATGAAGCTTGCCTTTGAAAAGGAGGTCCTTGGTATCTACGTCAGCGGTCATCCTCTGGAAGACTATGAACCTCTGTGGAAGGGACACATTACGGCAAAGGCGGCTGATTTTGTTCTGGATGAGGAGACGGGATCATCCGCCTTACAGGACAATCAGGATGTCACAGCCGGCGGCATCATCACCGAGGTAAAGCTTAAATATACCAAGAACAATCAGGTGATGGCCTTCGTTACGCTGGAGGATCTGACCGGAAGCCTTGAGGTGATCGTGTTCCCGAAGGCCTATGAATCCTACTCGGATCTTTTGAAGGAGGATGGAAAGGTCTTTATCCAGGGCAAATGCTCGCAGGAGGAAGAAAGAGATACCAAGTTGATTGCCCGATCTGTGGTTTCCTTTGACGCGGTGCCGCGGCAGATCTGGATTCGGTTTCGGGATCAGGAGGCCTACGCGGCAGGCAGCGCCCGGCTGTTTCAGATTGTGGATGTGCATGGAGGACGGGATCAGGTTGTCATCTATGTAGAGAATCCGCGTGCGATGAAAAAGCTCCCGCCCGGACAGGGAATCCGCGGAGATGAGAAGGCGCTGGAGGAGCTTAGAGAATGCTTCGGAAGAGAAAATGTAACCATGCGGTAAAAAGTGGATTTCGTTGCATTCACGGAAAAACATAATTACAATGAGCAAAAGGAAGGTCGCAGTTAACTGCGGTATAGGAAGGTAATTATGGCAGACAATAAGACGAAGACAATCGGTATACTTACCAGCGGCGGCGATGCACCCGGTATGAACGCAGCCATTCGTGCCTGCGTGCGAAGAGCTATTCAGAACGGCCTTACGGTAAAGGGAATTGAACGAGGCTACTCCGGGCTCCTCCAGGAGGAGATCATCGATATGAACAAGCACAGTGTGTCGGATATCATCCAGCGGGGCGGCACAGTGCTCGGAACGGCGCGCTGCGAGGAGATGCGGACCGAGGAGGGCCAGAAGGAGGCGGCTGACATTTGCCGCAAGCACGGTATTGACGGCCTGGTTGTGATCGGCGGCGACGGATCCTACCGCGGAGCACTGGCATTGTCCCGGCAGGGGATCAATGCCATCGGACTTCCGGGAACCATTGATCTGGATATTGCCTGCACGGAATATACAATCGGCTTTGATACAGCAATCAACACCGCCATGCAGGCCATCGACAAGGTACGCGATACATCCTCCTCTCATGAGCGCTGCAGCATCATTGAGGTTATGGGAAGAAATGCGGGCTATATTGCGCTCTGGTGCGGTATTGCCAATGGTGCGGAGGATATTCTTCTTCCGGAAAAATACGATTACAACGAACAGCGGATTGTTGACAATATTATCAACAACCGCAAGCATGGCAAGAAGCACCATATCATTATCAACGCCGAGGGAATTGGCCACTCCACATCGATGGCAAGGCGCATAGAGGCTGCCACCGGTATAGAGACAAGAGCGACGATCCTTGGCTACATGCAGCGCGGCGGATCACCCACCTGCAAGGATCGGTACTACGCCTCCATTATGGGCGCCTATGCGGCGGATATCGCCGCCGCCGGCAAGAAAAACCGGATCGTTGCATACCAGCATGGCGAATTCGTGGATGTGGATATTGAGGAAGCACTGGCGATGAAGAAGAGCATTTCGGAGTATCAGTACGAGATCAGCCAGGCGCTTTCCAGATAAACGTTACTGGCGACGGGGCATGGCGGAACCGCCGGCTCTGCCGCTTGGGTGATGTCTGTACAGCAACGATACGGGAAGGAAACGGCAGATACATGGAAGAAATTACTTCCGCATCCGGCAGCACAGTAAAAGGACTGGTACTGCTGCGCCAAAAGGCTAGTAAGCGCAGACAGTCCCAGTCTTTTCTTATCGAAGGAGAGCGGCTGGTGCTGGATACGCCCGAGGAATACCTGGAGAAAATCTATCTGACAAGAAAAGCCTGGGATCGCATCGGAGAAACGCTGCAAAGGCGTGGACTGGAGGAGCGGACCGTTCTTTTTTCAGAAGAGGCAATGGACAAGGCGGCAGATACAAAGGCACCGCAGGGCGTCCTGGCTGTAGCAAGACAGCCGCAGCATGCAATGGAAGAGCTGCTGCAGAGCCGCGGCCTGGAACCGCCGCTGCTGTTGTTGCTGGAGGATATTCAGGACCCCGGTAATCTGGGAACCATGTTCCGCAGTGCGGAGGCAGCGGGTGTCAACGGGATTATCATGAGCAAGGGGACGGCCGATGTATTCAATCCGAAGGTGGTGCGCTCTACAATGAGTGCGCTTTTCCGAATGCCGTTTATTTATGTGCCGGATTTGCCGGAGACGATGCGGCAGCTCCGGCAATGTGGGATCGTGTTGTATGCGGCCAGCCTGGAAGGGAGCGTACCCTACACGGAGGCGGATTTGCGAAAAGGCGCGGGGATTCTGATCGGCAATGAGGGAAACGGATTGACAGCACCGGTGCAGGAGCTTGCCGACGGAAGAATACGTATTCCGATGGCAGGACAGATCGAGTCGCTTAATGCAGCAATCAGCGCAGGTATTCTTATGTATGAGGCGGCCAGACAACGAGGATTTGCGGCAGCAGGCAATGCACCCTGCTGACATGTGCAGCAGAAGAGAAAACTTGCAGCAGTGATTTTGCGAAGGAGCTCTGACTCGTACATGTATCGTAATTGTTTAGCACCCATCTCGATTTTGATACTCGAAAATGCCCGATGGCATTTTCTCCTATCTTGGAGTGATTGCCGGCTTTGCCGACAATACACTCCGTGCGTCGGAGAAATCGCATATGCGAATTTCTCCTCGCA
>CAVBQH010000214.1:0-4271 GCA_963597485.1 Acutalibacteraceae bacterium | reverse complement strand
GGAGAAAATGCCATCGGGCATTTTCGAGTATCAAAATCGAGATGGGTGCTGAATAATTACGTTCTTATTTACAGCTCAATCTCACAATCCGGCTCTACCTTCTTGCACGCCTTCAGAACATCATTCATCACAGCCTTCGCATCTGCACCCTCGGCAAATTCAACGATCATCTTCTGTGTCATGAAGTTTACCGTCGCGTTGGCAACACCCGCTGTCTTCTTCGTCTCTTCCTCCATCAGATTCGCACAGTTCGCACAGTCAACCTCAATCTTGTAGGTCTTTTTCATATCGCTCCCTTCATTAATTGTTCAATGATTAAGTAATTGTTTAATCGTTATGTTTGCAGTATAATCCTCACTATAATCGTTTGTCAATCACTTCCGCAGAGAAGTTTTATGCGGAGCCTTTTGGAGATAAGATATGGATTCTTATGTACTTCCCCATCCGCACGGAGAAACCGTAAATGTTCCGATGATCAAGGAAGAGGTCACTCGCATTGAAGACTTTCAGGCCATTGCCGATGTATTTAAACAGCTCGGCGATCCCAACCGGGTCCGCATTTTCTGGATTCTGTGCCATTGTGAAGAATGCGTTCTGGATCTTGCCTCGATGCTGGACATGTCCAGCCCTGCCGTTTCACACCATCTGCGTCCCCTTCGCAACAGCGGTCTGGTAACCAGTCACCGCGAGGGGAAGGAGGTGTATTACCGCGCTGCTGATACGCAACAGGCCCGGCTCCTCCATCAGATGATTGAGCAGGTGATGCAGATTACGTGTCCGAATTAGAGAAGCGTTGATTATGCCTGCAAGCAGTCAATTCACGTTGAAATGTGGCAGGTGCTAAACTATTTGTAATTGTTTAGCACCCATCTCGATTTTCCTTCGGAAAACCTCGATGTGGTTGGCCATAGATTGTGCCTATGGCCAACCGCGGATTATACATATTATTCAATAGCGATTTTCCCCTCTATAATAACCCGCATCGACATTACCAAGATCATTGTGAGTATGAAAAGAGGATGAATCCCATGAGTAAATCGCTTGCTACACCTTTTCGTTATGATTTCGTCGGCAGCTTCCTTCGCCCGGAGGAGCTTAAAAAGGCTAGACGTCAGTTCGAAGCCGGCTCCATAGACGCCGCAGCCCTGAAGGAAGTGGAGGACCGCTGCATTCTGGATCTAATTGCCAAGCAGAAAAAGGCCGGATACCACGTTCTGACCGACGGAGAGTTTCGCCGTGCCACCTGGCATCTGGATTTTATGTGGGGCTTTGCCGGCATCGATCATCAGCCCACCAAAACAGGTCTTCCCTTCCAGGGCGAGGCGGCCATGATTGACGATACCTTCCTGACAGGAAAGGTATCCTACAAGGGAACACATCCGTTTCTGGATCATTTCAAATTTGTTCAGGCCCAGGAGGATGAGAATACCGTTGCAAAGCTGACCATTCCGGCTCCCGCCCAGTTCCTGGAGCAGTTTGATATGCCCTTTGCAAAGGCGAATGTTGCCGAGTTTTATGAGAGCGTTTCCGCCTTCGAAGCCGATATTGTAGCGGCATACCTGGATTTTATTCAGGATCTGTATGACGCCGGCTGCCGCAATCTCCAGCTCGATGACTGCTCCTGGGGACTTCTTGTAGATCCCAGACGCCACGACTTTTTCGGCACCGATGACGCCGGGATCGATGTCATCCGTGAACGCTATCTGGACATCAACAATGCTGTGATTGACAAGGCTCCGAAGGATCTTGTGATCAACACCCACGTCTGCCGCGGCAACTTCCATTCAACCTATGCTGCAAGCGGCGGATACGACGGTATTGCACGCTTCCTGTTTTCCCGGGAACACGTAAATGCCTACTACCTGGAATATGACAACGATCGTTCCGGCGGCTTTGCTCCGCTGAAGGAGATTACCGGAGACAAAAAGGTGGTTCTCGGCCTGATCACAACCAAATCTCCCGTTCTCGAGGACAAGGAAAAGGTTATTGCCAGAATTCGCGAGGCAGCCAATTATATCGATCTGGATCGCCTGTACCTGTCTCCGCAGTGCGGCTTTGCTTCCTGCGAGATCGGCAATAAGCTGACCGAGGAGGAAGAGTGGGCAAAGCTTGCTCTGGTAAAGGAAATCGCGGAGGAGGTCTGGGGGTAATTTGCCGGGGCATCGAGGTTTTTCCGAATGCGGAGAAAATGCTGAACAGTTACGCTGTTTTTTAAGTGAGATTCTTGGGAAACTTGGGGTATACTATGATACATGCAACTGTTTTCGCAGAACCATACCACAAGGAGATCTCATGCACCTTTCCATTTTGAAGCTACACGCCACAGACATAAAACGGGCAGCGGCAGCTCTTGCCGCTGCTCTTGTATTGTCCGTTGCTGCCGCCGGCAGCTGCCCGGTCCCGTCTTATGCCGCTGAATCCGTATATCAAAGCAGTGCAAATACGCAGCTTATTTCCGATGCGGTTGCCGGCAGCACCTTTGCCATCCTCATCAACGGATCCACCGGCCAGGTCGTTGCCCAAAAAAACGGTGATGCCTACATGTTCCCTGCATCCATGACGAAGGTCATGACCCTTCTGGTAGCTGCAGAGCATGTAAAAAATCTCACCGATACCGTAACCATAACGCAGGACATCCTGGACTACTGCATTGCCCACGACTGCAGCACGGTTGGCTTTACTGCAGGAGAAACGGTCACTGTCATGGATCTTCTCTGGGGCACCATTCTTCCGTCCGGTGCAGATGCTGCGCTGGCACTGGGCAGATACGTTGCCGGATCCGATGCCGCCTTTGTACAGCTGATGAACCAGAAGGCTGCAAGCCTTGGCCTTAAGAACACCAACTTCACCAACTGTGTCGGTCTGTACGATGCCGGGCATTTTACAACCTGCAACGATATGGCTGTCATCATGAATGCAGCTGCTGCCAATCAGCTGGCACTGACGGTTCTTGCAACGCCGCAGTATACCACGATTCCTACCTCGGTCCATTCTTCGGGCATCACGGTGAAAAACCTGTTCCTTTCCCGGATCGGACCGCTTAGCAAGCCGGGAATCGTTCTTGGCGCCAAAACCGGCTACATCAACCAGTCCAAGTACTGCGCCGTCAGCTATTTTATTTCATCCAGGGGCGTTCCCTATATCTGCGTTACCGGTATGGCCTCCTCGTCCATGAACGCCGTAACAGACCACCAGAAGATCTATTCAACCTATGTCAAATAAGGCGGCGGGCCAAATGTGCCTGCTCTTTACAAAAGGGTGACACACGGATTCATTCCATGTGTCACCCTTTTGTGTTTGATTATGAAAACGCTTTAACCGGCGTTTACCCAAGAGAATTCAACGCCATATCCTCATACTGTCTTGTATAAAGCTCGTAATAATATCCCTTGCTTCGCATGAGCTCTCTGTGCGTTCCCTGCTCCACGATCTTTCCGTCGCGAACGACAAGAATTACATCCGCATCCACCACTGTAGAAAGACGGTGCGCGATCACAAAGGACGTTCTGCCTCGAATGACCGTCTGAATGGCATCCTGAATCAGCTTCTCCGTCAGTGTATCAATGGAAGCCGTCGCTTCATCCAGAACCAGAATCCGCGGATTTGCCAAAAGGGCCCGCGCAAAGCACAAAAGCTGCTTTTCTCCGGTTGAGAGAAGGTCTCCTCCCTCTCCGACCTCCGCGTCCAGACCGTTTTCCATTTTCTGAACAACGTAATCGGCACTGACAAGGCGCAGCGACTCCCAGATTTCCTCGTCTGTAGCATCCGGTTTTCCATATCGCAGGTTGTCTCTCACCGTCCCGGAGAACAGGTGCGGTGCCTGCAGGACATATCCAATGCTGCTGTGCAGCCACAGCTGAGAGCGTTCTCTGGCATCCCTTCCGTCGATCAAAACCTGTCCTTCCGTCGGCTCGAAAAACCGGCAGACAAGGTTGACCAGCGTCGACTTGCCGGCCCCCGTTTCTCCCACAATGGCAACGCTCGTTCCCATCGGCACCTTCAGATTGAAATGCTCCAGAACCATCTCCTCTCCGTCCGGGTACCGGAAGGAGACATCGCGAAATTCCACATCTCCAAGGAGCGGTTCCCAATTCTCCTTCTTCGGCTGGAAGGTATCTCCGTATCGCTCTGTCACCTCGGGTCCGTCCGCCACATCGGACTTTGTGTGCAGGAGGCGCATGAGCCGTTCAATATTCACCTGAATGGCAATAAATGCAGAAATGGTCTGCACCAGGTTCTGGATCGGATCCATCATATTCAGTGCATACGAG
>CAVBQH010000213.1:0-4278 GCA_963597485.1 Acutalibacteraceae bacterium | reverse complement strand
GCATTTCACTGCAGGATAACAGGATGCGTTTTCGGGAAGGAAGGTCTTTTCCGAAAGGAGCTCCTGCAGGGGATGCAGCACAGCGCCGTAGGAGGCCAAAATGGCAAGCTGCGTCTCCATATTGGAGGGAGTACTGCTGCACGGCATGGCTGATACGGTCATTGCAGAATAAAACGTCACATCATATCCGGCGTCCAGCAGAATTCGTCCTGCAGCAAGCGCATCTGCTCCGTTGTTGCCCTTCCCGGCGACTACAGCAACGCGTATCGGACGCTTGTCCAATACGGGAGACGGAAAATCGGTCTGCACAGCGCTTGCGACCGCAAGCGCTGCGCGTTCCATAAGAACGATGGACGGAATGCAAAGTGTTTCGCTGGTATAGCGGTCGGCATCGCTCATTTCTTTGGCTGTCAGTAAATATTCCATTAATTTCTCCTCTTGCCAGCCACATCAAGGTTTTCCGAAGGAAAATCGAGATGGGGGCTTAACAATTACCCCTGTTTTTGCTGATGGTATCTGCACAGGCGGGCAAGGTCAACGACTCTGTACAGTATAACCAGGAGAGCACGCCTCTGTATATAAAAAGCCTCCCGCTGCCTGCCAATGACAGGACCGGCGAAAGGCTTTCTGAAAGAACCTCGAAATGGGTGGAAATTGTTCCGTTTAATAAACCATGGAACATGTTCGCGATGTCCCCCAATCAGGTATCACCCTCGAAACGCTTGATGTTATAGGACAGCCGCATCAGGGAATCGGACAGATGAACATTTTCCACCTGAATCGAAGACGGAACGTGAAGGTCCGTGTGGGCAAAGTTCCAGATGGCCTTGATGGGGCTGTTTACAAGCTTCTCTGCAACCTTTACAGCCTCCTGCTTGGGGATTGTCAGGACAACAATATCAATTTCATTGTCGCGGATAAAGTCCGAAAGGTCCTCCATGGGATGGACGGTAATAGAACCGATTTTGCGTCCGACAATTGCGCTGTTGCGGTCAAAGGCGGCCTTGAAAATAAAACCGCGGTTGCGGTAATTCATATAGTTGACAAGAGCAGAGCCCAGATTTCCGGCGCCGATCAATATCATATTGTGGGTCTGATTCAGTCCGAGAATCTTCGCGATTTCATCGTAAAGATACTGCGTATTATATCCGTACCCCTGCTGACCGAAGCCGCCGAAGTGGTTAAAGTCCTGGCGAATCTGCGACGCGGTGACATGCATCAAAGAGGAGAGCTCCTGGGAGGATATGCGTTCTACTCCCTGCTCCTTTAAATCGCCAAGATACCGATAATACCTCGGAAGACGACCTATAACCGCCTGAGAAATTTCCCTTGTTTCCAATGACCTTGCTCCTTAGCTGCACGCATCGTTATGATACCCGGATTGCTCCGCGCTTTGCGCTCCCGCAATCCTCAAAACATTCGTAATCCGCTCATTTTTCTACGAAAAATGGCTACTTACTCATGTTTTGGCGGGTCCCAAGGTCAAGACTCCTCACGAGAGCAAGCTCTCGTCGGAGTCTTGGACCTTTTGACCCTAGTATCATATTATAGATGTTTGTTAAATTTTAGTCAAACAATCCTGCCTATGTTCTATTTTCATGTTTCATGGTATTATTTGTGTTTAATGGGATCATGAGAGGGTTCTCGGCTCCCGAAATGTCTGGAGGTGATTATTCCTTATGGATGATATACCGGCACCCGGTCTGTTTCTTTTTCTGGCTGTTCTGCTGATTTTAGATGCAATTGTATACGGATTTGGCTCGGCCCTTCGTGCCTCGAAGCCTCTGGATGAGGAGGATGAGGAGATCGAAGGGGCCGATGAGATGAGCGACACTGCCATCGAACGTGAACGCAGGCGCCGCCGGCGGCGCAAAAAGGTTCTGAAGCTGGTGCTAAGGGACCAGTCGGACTACGCCGATACGGTGCAGCTGGTTACGGCCTGCGTCAATATGATTGTCGGCGCCGTGTACGGCATTGCTCTGATGCGCCTTTTGATGGAGCGGTTTACAAGGGGGGTTGCAAACGGACCGGCGGTGGTTGTCATGCAGATCCTCGCAACGGTCCTGGCATGGCTCCTTGTATTATTCGTGCTGCTGGTTCTGGGTGTGCAGATTCCAAAGCGACTGGGAAGCGCGAATCCGGAGACATGGATTATCCGTGCGGGTAATGTTTTTCATGTTCTTATGATTCTGACCCTGCCACTGACACGGCTGGTGAATCTCAGCGCGAAGGGAATTCTGTTCCTGTTCGGCGTGCGCGGAACGCCGCTGTCCGGAGATGTGACGGAGGAGGAAATCCGCTCCATGCTCAATGAAGGCCATGAGCAGGGTGTCATTGACCAGTCTGAGGCGGAGATGATTACGAATATCTTCGAATTCTCGGATAAGGAAGCGTCAGACATTATGACCCACCGCAAGGATATGATTGCCATCGATGCTGAGAAATCGCTGGAGGAGGCGCTGGAGTTCATGCTCGGGCAGCACAATTCACGGTTTCCGGTTTACCGGGAGAACATCGATGATATCGTCGGAATTCTGCATTTCCGTGACGCTGTTCGCTGGATGCAGGAGCACCCGGAGGAGGTTACTGTACCCATTCAGCAGCTAAGCGGTCTTCTCAGGCAAGCGGAGTTTGTACCGGAGACTAAGAATATCGATGATCTGTTCCGTCAAATGCAGACCGGAAAGACGCAGATGGTCATTGTCATCGATGAGTACGGACAGACCTCCGGTCTGATCGCGATGGAGGATATTCTCGAGGAGATCGTCGGCAACATCATGGATGAATATGATGTGGATGAGACACACATTACGCCGACGGCCAACAAGAACGAATTCATTCTGGACGGAAGGACTCCTCTGGAGGATCTGACGGAGCGCTTTGGAATTCGCTTTGATGATGACCGTTTTGAAACACTGAACGGGTTTCTCATGTCACAGATGGATAAGGTGCCGGACGGGAGTGAACATTTCACGACGGACTATGGAGGGTTTCGCTTCCACGTGCTTTCCGTAGCAGAGCGGCAGGTGCAGCGCGTTATGATGACGAGAATTCCGGCTAAAACGGGAGCGCCGCGCACGTAGCAGCTAAGATAAAATTCTTGTAATTGTTTAGCACATTATAAAAGGAGAACAACTATGTCAGGACATTCTAAATTTGCAAATATTAAGCACAAAAAGGAAGCAAACGACGCTGCAAAGGGAAAGGTATTTACCATCATCGGCCGTGAAATCGCTGTCGCTGTAAAAGAGGGCGGTCCGGATCCCGCCAACAACTTCAAGCTGGCGCAGGTCGTTGCAAAGGCAAAGGCAGCCAACATGCCCAATGACACCATTGAACGCGGCATCAAGAAGGCAGCAGGCGACGTTGATAATGTGAACTATCAGCAGAACACCTATGAGGGCTATGGACCGGGCGGAGTTGCCATCATCGTGGAGACACTGACAGACAATGTAAATCGTACGGCATCGGACGTGCGTGCCGCTTTCTCCAAGGGAAACGGCTCCATGGGCACCAAGGGCAGCGTTTCCTTTATGTTCGATCAGAAGGGACAGATCATCATCGACAAGGAGGAATTTGACGGTACAGCAGACGATCTGATGATGATTGCTCTGGATGCCGGAGCAGAGGACATCCAGGAGGAAGAGGATTCCTTTGAGGTCCTGACTGCACCCGAAGATTTTGACGCGGTATCCAAGGCAATTACCGAGGCCGGCATTACCACTGCGAGCGCAGAGGTTACCATGATCCCTCAGAACTATGTGACCGTAACGGACGCAGATGCTCTGAAGGGCCTTAACATCATTCTCAGTAAGCTGGACGAGAGTGATGATGTCCAGAACGTATATCATAACTGGGAGAATTGCGAGAACGATGACTGAAGGAACAAAGCTGGATAATCCGCTGCCGGAACCGGTAAAGGGACGTCAAAAGGCGCCTGAGTTTGCCATTGACTGCGGCGAAATGCAGGAGGATGCATCTTTTGATACGCTGCACTGCGAGGAGGCACCAGCAAAGGCTCCTTCTGCTGCGTCTGAAGCCGGCGCAGAGGATGATTTTGATTTCCCTGTGGCCGATGATGATGATTTTGACCTCAAGTGACAGCAGCTGCAGATTAGGGAAACGCTGACGAAAGCATTCCCTCGACGGAAATGCCAATTTCAACGCAAATTTGCCCGCAAACAGTCTATTTACGTTGAAATGTGGCAGAAACTAAACAGATAGTAATTGTTTAGCACCCATCTCGATTTTGATACTCGAAAATGCCCGATGGCATTT
>CAVBQH010000212.1:0-4318 GCA_963597485.1 Acutalibacteraceae bacterium | reverse complement strand
GGCCCTTCTCCTTCAGCGTATCGCAGTAGCCGGAGGTACGCCGGCATTGCCAGACAATAGCATGGTAGACAGGCTCTCCGGTCTCTCTGTCCCATACGATTGTGGTTTCTCTTTGATTGGTGATGCCGATGGCAGCGATCTGCTGTCCCGTGATGCCCACCTTATACATGGCTTCTACCGCCACAGCCAGAATGGATGACCAGATCTCATTGGCATCCTCCTCCACCCAGCCGGGATTCGGATAATATTGCGGAAACTCGCGCTGTGCCATACTCACGATCTGTCCGCCTTTGTCGAACAAAATGCACCGGTTGCTGGTTGTCCCCGCATCCAGCGCCATCACGTACTGTGTCATACTTTTCCCCCTTCAGAGCATCCTTTTGCGGCTCCTCTGAATTCCTTCAATACTTCGTGCTGCCAAGTCCTTCTTGGCACTTTCAGCAAACCGCCGTCATGCAGCTGTTCCTCTTCCATGAACAATTACCATTCTACCGCCTGTGAAAGTGGATGACAGTATATAAATCTTACCTTTTGCAGGAAAAAACTTTGCAGGATATATGTAAAACACCAGCCGGGCCGCCGAAGCGGCAAAGATGCCCGCTCCCTGCCGCCCGGCTGGTGCCTGTCTTTTATGTTTGTATCTGTTCAGCACCTGCCCTATTTCAACGTGAACCCTCTGCTTGCAGGCATATTCACGATTGAAATTGGCAGGCGGGCGAGGTGCAAGGCACCACCGGCCAGCCACATCTTTCGTTCATTACTTTGCTCTGCGGGCTGCCAGGATCTCCACGTTCTCCTGCACCTTCTTCTTGGAAAGCGGATAGAGGAATGCAAGAGATGCTGCCAGGATCACGAAGCCGATGGCCGGGAACAAAGTAGTTACATCATAGATACCGTTTACGACATCGGTATCAAATGCAGTAGCGCTGGTATAGCCGACCATGGACAGGAACAGACCCGTAAGACCATTCGCTGCAGCCTGGCCCAGCTTTCTTGCGAAGGAATATACCGAGTACACGGTTCCGTCGCTGCGGATGTTCTTCTTTACCTCGATGTCATCGATAACGTCAATGATCATTGCCCAGCACATCAGGTTGAAGAACGCAAGTCCAACGTATGCCACCAGATAAATGCCAACGAAGACAACAACACTGGAAGTATGAATGATGTATGCTGCGAACAAGGCTGCCGCACCGATGAAGGCTCCGATGATGGACAGCTCCTTTTTGCCGAATTTTGCTGCCAGCTTGGTAACAAAGGTGGACAGGATCAGCACAACGCCGCAGGCCAGAAGTCCGCTGACAGAAATGGCGGTTGCACTGTTGAAATAGTTCGGGTAGATGTAGTTGTTCATTCCGGACAGTGTCATCTGTACCAACAGGAAAATCAGTGCGGAGATGACGATGCCCACGAAGGATCGGTTTGTAAAGAGAACGCCGAACAGCTCGAACATGCTCTTCTGTTCCTCGGCCGGCTGCATCTTCACGCGCTCCGTGGAGAGATAATAGCAAACCATGTATACCAGAACCGCCAGAATGGAGCATACGCCGGATGCCAGCATAACCTTGCTGCCGCTGAGCACCTGATGTCCCTCTGCATCTGTGGTGTACACCACCATCGGCAGAATAACCACGATGACGATCTGTGCCACGGTTGCACCGATGGTTCTCCAGTTGGAGAGCATCGTTCTCTCCTCCGGCTTGTCACTCATCGCCGAAGCCATGGAGCCGTAGGGAATGTTCACACCGGTGTAGCATACAGAGCCCCAGAGGATGTAGGTGAAGAACATCCAGAACACCTTAAAGCCCATCGGCTTATCTGCAAAATACGGTGCAAAAATCAAAAACGATGCCACAGCCACCGGGCCTGCAAACCGGCGGATCCACGGAGCAAACTTTCCCTTTTCCGTATAGGAGGAGCGGTCTACGATCTGTCCCATTGCAACATCGGTGAATGCATCCACCACCTTCGCAACCATCATCAGCGTACCAACCAGTGCTGCGCTGACACCCATGATATCGGTATAGAACTTCATCATGAACAATGCGGCAATAACGAAGGTCAGATCATTTGCGAAATCACCTGCGGCATAGCCAATCTTGTCCCGAATACCAAAAGGTCTTTTGGCATTCTCTTCGAACTTCGCCATAATGGCGGTGTTGTCTTTTTTACTCATTTTCTCTTTCTCTCCCTTCTTACTTGTGTGTCTGCTGCGTTACGCCAGCAGCCAGTCCAGAATATCCTGAATGTATTTATCCCAGAAATTCCAGTCGTGACCACCCTCATCCTCCTTGTAGACAAGGTCTGCCTTCTTCTCCTGCAGGACATCTCTGACATGGAGATTGGCCTGGTAAAGGAAGTCATCATAGCCTACAGCCTGATAGAGCTTCGGTACGCAGCCATTCTGCACATCCTTATCATAAAGAGCAAACAGATCGTACTTGCTCCCGGCAAGCTTCTCCGGATCTCCAAAGCAGTTCTCCCATGAGAACGGATTGTTCTCGGTTCCCTTTCCCTGCTCCTCATAGAGCCTTGCAATGTCAAGAGCTCCTGACATGCTCGCTGCCTTTGCGTACAGCTCCGGCCGGCTAAGGCCCAGATACCATGCGCCGTACCCGCCCATGGAGAAGCCGGCAATGAAGGTCTTCTCCCTCTTCTTGCTCACAGGGAATACGTTCTGGATGAAGACCGGCAGCTCCTCCGTGAAAAAGGTCTTGTACTTTCTGCCGCTCTGCAGATCCTGATAGAACGAATTCTCCGCAGACGCCATAACCACGACAATGCCGCGATCCTGCGCGTACCGGTCAATGTTGCTGTAGCGGATCCAGGAGAACGCATCTCCGTATGCGCCGTGCAGAAGATACAGAACCGGAAGACCACCCTCATAGTCATATTTATCACTGTGGTTGATCTGCGTGATCTGCTCACTGCTGCCCGGTGTCGGAACGAACACGTTCAGCGTAATGTTGCTCCCAAGAGAGCAGCTGTAATAGTGTGTTTCCATTAAGGCCATCGCAATCCCTCCTTTTTGGCTTGCATTTCGCTTGAATCGTAGCAAAATAGAAAGCGCAAAACTACACCATTTTTGTTGTTGAGGCCGCTATATTTTACAAATCTTGTTGCTTTTGAGCTTTTTTGCAGACAAACCGCACAAAGCTTTTTATGATGTGGCTGGATTTTTGTATATCTGTTCAGCAGAGAGGTTCATTTTGTGATTGATTATGCGTCCATTCTGATGGAAACCGGTTCTTCCGTTGCCTGCCAGCAGCTGGAGGGTGTGAATGACAACATGTCACATTCCCATTACCACACCTATTTTGAACTCTATTATCTGGAGGACGGAAGCCGATATCACATCATGCAGGGCCAGCAATACGAGACGATCCCCGGATCCCTTATGCTGTTCGCCCCGTACATCATGCACCATTCCTTTTCAGACCGGGATGTACCGTTTCGGCGAACGGTCCTGTATTTTAACGAGGGTGCTATTCTCTCTCACGAGCTTCTTTCTATGCTTCAGGAGGGAAGCGGTTTGTATGTCCCTTCCCGCAAAATTGCCGGTTCCGTACACGCTCTTCTTCGGGAGCTTTTAAGAGAACAGGAAGCCAATGACTCCCTGCACTCCGCTGCTGCGCAGAGCCTTTTGAACACGCTCCTGGTCATACTGATGCGCAGTACAGCGGTGTCTCCAAGGCCGGAGGTGCAAAGCCGCATCTCCCGGATTGTCTCCTACATCGAGAACAATTATCAAAACGAGCTGCGTCTCTCCGACATTGCGGAGCGCTTTTATATCAGCGAGTACTATCTGTGCCACGAATTTAAAAAGTATACAAACCGTACCATTGTGCAGTACATCAATACGCTTCGCATTCTCCACGCACAGCGGCTGATCACAGAATGCGATCTGCCATTGACAAAGATTGCAGAGCAAACCGGGTTTTCCTCACTGACACACTTTAACCGAATCTTCAAAGCCTCTGTCGGCGTCAGCCCCTCCGCTTATCGGAAGGCCAATGCACCGGGGATTCGGGTGAAAAAGAAGTAGTAATTGTTTAGAAAGCAGAAAGGATATTCAATCATGAACTACCACGACATCACCCCTCAGATGACCATCGCAGATCTGGTGAAAAGCGGCAATTATGGCGTTTTTGCCGATTATATTTTTACCGATATGACGCCGGACCACTGGAATTCGCCGCTCGCGCGCTACGGCTTTGAAACGGTCGGCTTTGTCACCGCGCTGCACCGTATGGAGGAGCTGGCTGCAGACAAAGGCGGCATGCCCTATGTGCACCACATCTATGACAAGGAAACCTGC
>CAVBQH010000211.1:0-4389 GCA_963597485.1 Acutalibacteraceae bacterium | reverse complement strand
GTTCAGGCCATCAATCGACGGCCCCCAATCCGGAACCCGCATTTCATTGTACAAATCCAGGCAACGCAGACGAAACTGCCGCATCCAGTCCGGATCGTTTTTTTCCTCAGATATTTTTTCAACGATGTCGGCCGTCAAGCCCTCCTGCATCCGGTAGAAGCCTGTGGATTCATCATCCTTGAAGTCATACAGACTCCGATCGACATCCTGTACTTTCTGTTCTGCCATTTCTGTTACCCTTTTGGCTGTTATGCCTCAACGAAACGTTCAAACCCGCGCTGATTGATTTCATCCACCAGTTCCGCACCTCCGGTATGTACGAGATGCCCCTTTACCAGCACATGCGTATAATCCACCTTCAGCGACTCAAGAATCCTGGTAGAATGCGTGATGATCAGAAGTGCGCCGTTGCGCTTCTTCTGGTATTCCTCAATTCCCTTTGAAACCACGCGAACCGCATCAACATCCAGTCCCGAATCCGTTTCATCAAGGATTGCAAGCTTGGGATTCAGCATCAGAAGCTGAAGAATCTCTGCCTTCTTTTTCTCTCCGCCGGAAAATCCCACATTCAGGTCACGATCTGCATAGGAGGAATCCATGCTCAAAAGCTCCATGGTTGCCTCCAGCTCCTTTTTGAACTGAAAAATCTTAAGCGGCTTGCCGGTTTTCTGCCGAATGGCATTACGAAGAAAGGCCTCCAGAGAAAGACCGGGAACCTCAAGCGGGTTCTGGAAGGACAAAAACATTCCTTTCTGTGCCCTTTTATCTGCAGAAAGTGCCGTGATATCCTCTCCGTCAAATGTGATGGTTCCGTTCGTTATTTTATAATTCGGGTTTCCCATCAGCGTATAGCCAAGGGTGGATTTCCCGGCGCCGTTGGGTCCCATGAGAACATGGGTTTCTCCCGGCTTAATTTCCATATCAATGTGGTGCAGCAGCTCACCTTCTTCAATAGCTGCCGACAGGTCTCTCACCTGTAATAATGTCTCCGACATAGTATCCTCCGTTCTGTATCCGGCTGCATGGCTACTGGTTCATCGAAACCAAGCAAGCCGGTCCTTGATTGCAAACGATGCACTAGATGACAAAATCATTTCCTGCCAATGCCAGCGCCTGATCCTTCAGGTCCTGGAGCGTCACGCTGTCTGCATAATCATTTATTGCCTTGGAAAAGCCCTTCCAAAAAGGAAGAACTGCACAATCCGCACTGCGCATACACTGCGCTGAATCCCCCTCCAGACACGGCACCGGCTCCAGCGGTCCCTCCATAATGCGAAGAATGCTCCCAACGGTATAATCCGCCGGGCGCCTTGCCAGACGATATCCGCCGTTATTCCCACGCTGTGAACGCAGGAATCCCGATTTCGTCAGGGCTGTTACAATCTGTTCAAGATATTTTACCGTAATATCCTGCCGTTCCGAAATATCCTTCAATGAAATATACTCGCCCGTATCGTGAACCGCAAGGTCCAGCATCATGCGAAGCGCATACCGTCCCTTTGTTGAAATTTTCATCTATGTAATCCTTTCTGCCTGCCCGGCACTTTGCATCAGCCAAAATCTCGATTATACTGGTGGAGCATTTCGCCGAAGGTGCTGCAAGTCCTAGTAATTATCCTATTCCTATCGGTGCTCGGGTATTTGACATATGTATCATATATGTCATCTGCCCTTTTCGCAAGTAAGGCAGCCATTTCGGAACGCGTCAATGAAGCATTTCCGCACCGGATTTGCGCCGCGGTGAAACTCTTAGGTAAGGAGTCTGTTGCATGCCCACTCAGGATGAACGATATATGAAGCAAGCTTTGACACAGGCCAGAAAGGCAATGGCTCTTGGTGAGGTTCCCATCGGCTGTGTCATTGTATATGACGGTAAGGTCATCGGCCGGGGTTACAACCGGCGGAACACCGACCATTCCACCCTGGCTCACGCAGAGATTGCCGCCATACGAAAGGCCACCCGCGTCATCGGCGACTGGAGGCTGGAGGGCTGTACCTTGTACTGTACCTTAGAGCCTTGTCCGATGTGTGCCGGCGCCATCGAGCAGGCACGAATCGACCGCGTCGTGATCGGTGCCCCCAGCGATAAATCCGGTTGTGCCGGTTCCATTTTAAACATCGTTTCCTGCGAAAAGCTGATGCACCAGTCTGAAATTACATGGGGTGTTTTAACTCCCGAGTGCCGTTCCCTCCTGCAGCAATTCTTCCGCGAGCTCCGTATACGCACCAAGACGCCGGCAAAGTAAGTCACAGTTCTTCACAGTTACGCATAGACGAATTGCCGGCAATTTGATATAGTAGTTACCAGCCTGCCTGTGGCAAGGCTCGGGCAGCCGCCCGGATGTATCGTATCGAAGTTTGGGTCTTACGCAATGAATCCTGCGAACCGTGTCAGATCGGGAACGAAGCAGCACTAAGCAGACCCTTTCATGTGCCGTGAGGAAACCTGGCGGAGCGATGCACCCGGTACCGTGCCCGGGTCTTTCCACAGGCAGGCTGTTTTGTTTAAGAGGTTTTACCATGTCATCAACATCTTCCGTCTTTGACCTTTCCAGCTGCACACTCTGTCCAAGAGAATGCAGGGTAAACCGCCTTGCAGGAAAGCTTGGCCTGTGCGGAATTCCCGCGCAGGTCCGCGCAGCAAGAGCCGCACTTCTGTTTTATGAAGAGCCGTGCATTTCCGGATCCTGCGGATCCGGTGCCATCTTTTTCACCGGCTGCAATCTGGGCTGCATATTCTGTCAGAATGCTGCCATATCCTCCGGTCTTCGCATTTCCCATGCATTCGGTGTCGAGCACCGTGACGGTTCCGTACTCTCTTCCGATGCACTGGTCCGGATCATGCTGCAGCTCCAGGAGCAGGGTGCTGCCAACATCAATCTCGTCACACCGTCCCATGTGCTGCACGTGTTGATTCCTGCATTAGAAGAAGCCAAAAGCCATGGTCTGCAGATCCCCATTGTCTACAACACCTCCGCCTACGAAAAGGCGGAGGTTATTCATGCGCTGGATGGACTGATTGATATTTATCTTCCCGATTTGAAGTTTTATTCCTCTCAGCTGGCCCGGCGATACGCTCACGCAGCCAATTACTGGGAATGCGCAGTATCTGCCATCGATGAGATGGTCCGCCAATGCCCCGAGCCGATTTTCGACGACGGCACCCACGTGCTGGACGCAGATGATGATTCCAAGACTCCCTTAATGAAAAAAGGTGTCATCGTGCGTCACATGGTCATGCCGGGACAAACGGAGGATTCCAAAAAAATACTGCAATACCTGCACAGCACCTATCACGAGCAGATCTTTCTGAGCATCATGAATCAGTACACTCCCATGCCGGGCTGCGCTGATGATCCGCTTCTTTCCCGGCCCGTCACGCAAAAAGAATATGACGAAGTCGTTGACTTCGCCATATCCATAGGAGTTGAAAACGGTTTTCTGCAGGAAGGCGGCACCATTTCCCAAAGCTTCATTCCCGCCTGGGATGGGACCGGCCTCTCCATTTAATTCTGCTGCTCAATCATGCAGGATGGTGCTCCCGGCCGATCAATAATCCTTCGCATCCAGATACTTCAGATAGTTGATGACCATCAGCGAAATTTTAAAACGCAGCGCATCGTCAAAGTTACGGATATCCAGACCGGTCTGCTTCTGCAGCTTCTCAATGCGGTACACCAGCGTATTTCTGTGAATGAACAGCTGCCGCGAGGTCTCAGAAACATTCAGATTGTTCTCGAAAAAGCAGTTGATCGTAGAAAGTGTCTCCGCATCAAGATCGTCCGGAATTTCATCTCCGAAAACCTCATGAATGAAGACGTTGCAGAGGTTGGAGGGAAGCTGATAGATCAGTCTTCCGATTCCCAGCTGATTGTAGGAATTCACCATCTTCTCTGCATTAAAGATCTTGCCGACATCCATCGCCATCCGCGCTTCCTTGTAGGAATGCGAAATGTTCTTTAAATCCGTCACAATCGAACCATAGGATGCACGAACCTTCAGCATTGCTTCTGTGTTCAGCATATCAACCGCAACGGTTGCTGCCTCCTCCAGTTCATGGTACGAATCCGCTGTCTCAACAGCCTTGATGATAATGACGCTTTTCTCATCTACTTCTGTCAGATAATCGCCGTTATGCGCCGTAAAAATGCTGCCGAGAAGCTCGCTTGCTGAGGCCTCTCCATCCGATTCCAGCTCAATCAGAATGATTGCGCGAGGAACCTGGTAGTTGATGTGCAGCTTGCGTGCACGATTGTGAATATCCACGAGAAGGAGATTGTCCAGAAGCAAATTCTGGAAAAAGTTATTCCGGTCATACTTCTCACGATAGGCCACCATCAGGTTCTGGATTTCGCTGACGGCAATGCGGGCAATCATCAGCGTATGATC
>CAVBQH010000210.1:0-4417 GCA_963597485.1 Acutalibacteraceae bacterium | reverse complement strand
GCCTCTGCCTATGCACGTACCATTGATTTTAAGAAGTTCCGCGAGGTAGCGGATGCCTGCGGCGCCGTCCTTATGGCAGACATTGCGCACATTGCAGGGTTGGTGGCAGCAGGGCTTCATCCGTCACCATTCCCGTGGTGCGATATCGTTACGACAACCACCCACAAGACCCTTCGAGGACCTCGCGGCGGCCTGATTCTGGCGAGCCAGGAGACCGCGGACAAGTATAAGCTCAACAAGGCCATTTTCCCCGGCATTCAGGGCGGCCCGCTCGAGCACGTGATTGCAGCCAAGGCTGTATGCTTTAAGGAGGCGTTGGATCCGTCCTTTAAGGTCTATGCACAGGGAATCATCGACAATGCCAAGGCGCTTGCTGACGGCCTGATGAAGCGCGATGTAGATATTGTCTCCGGCGGTACGGACAATCATCTGATGCTGATCGATCTGACCAAGGAGGATCTGACGGGCAAGGAGGTTGAGAAGTGGCTGGATGAGGCCCACATCACCGCCAACAAGAACACCATCCCGAACGAGCAGCGCTCTCCCTTCGTTACCTCCGGTATCCGTCTGGGAACGCCTGCCGTTACCACCCGCGGCATGAACACAGAGGATATGGACAAGATCGCAGAGGCCATCGCCCTTGTTGTTAAGGAGAAGGAAGCCGGCATCGAAAAGGCAAGAGCCATCATCGCTGAGCTGACGGCCAAGTATCCGCTTTGCTGAGTGCAGAGGCAGCTATAAAAAAAGAAGACCTCCTAAGGAGGTCTTCTTTTTTTACGCTTCCTGCTCCCTCTGCAGGGCCTTCTGAGCCCCGGCCAGCAAGAGCTTGATGCGGTTGAGCTGGTTGACCTCGGAAGCTCCAGGATCATAGTCGATGGCAGCCAGGTTGGCCTGAGGGTAGAGCTTGCGCACCATCTTCGACACGCCCTTGCCGACGACATGGTTCGGCAGGCACCCGAAGGGCTGGATGCAGATGATGTTGGGAACGCCGCTCTTGATCAGTTCCACCATCTCGCCCGTCAGGAACCACCCTTCACCGGTCTGGTTGCCGATATCAACGATGGGCTTTGCATATTCCACAATCTGATAGATGCTGGCCGGCGCCTCAAAGTGCCGGCTCTTTTCATACTCGCGGTAGATGGGCCGCAGTGCGATGTCCTCAATGGCGTGAATGGCCGCCTGCATGCCGAAGGCTGCCTTTTTGGAGGTGCCAAGGTACTCCGCCTTGTATACCTGATTGTAGAAGCAGTACAGCATGAAGCCCATCAGATCCGGAACAATCGCCTCGGCGCCCTCGGCCTCCAGCGTATCCACCAGGTGATTATTGGCGGCGTAGGAGTATTTAACAAGGATTTCTCCGACAATGCCGACCCGGGGCTTTTTGAGCGTTTCGTCAATCGGAATCGCATCGAAGTCGCGGATGATATCGCGGCACATGCGCTGCACCTTGTGAAGCGGGAAGCCCTTGGTGCCGACCAGGAAGTCGGAGCAGGTCTTGGTCCACTTCTCATACATTGCCTGCACAGAGCCCTTTTCCAGCTCATAGGGCCGCATCCGGTAGACACACTTCATCAGTACATCACCGAAAATAACGGCGAAGGCCAGCCGGGTAATAAAGGGGAAGGTAATCTTAAAGCCGGGATTCCCTTCCAGGCCGGAGAGGTTTGCCGAGATAACAGGAACCTGCTCCATGCCTGCTTTTTTCAGTGCCCGACGGATAAAGCCGATGTAGTTGGACGCACGGCACCCGCCGCCGGTCTGTGACATGATCACAGCGGTACGGTTCAAATCATATTTGCCGGAGGAGAGCGCCTCCATGACCTGCCCCACCACGAAAAGGGACGGGTAGCAGGCGTCGTTGTTGACGTACTTCAGTCCATAATCCACGGCCGTGTGATTGTCGTTGCGCATCAGAACCACGTTGTAGCCGCAGGATCTGGCCGCCGGCTCAATGAGGTCAAAATGGATGGGCGACATCTGCGGGCAGAGGATGGTGTACTTCTCATCGAACATCTTCTGCGTGAACGGAACCTTTTTGATGCCGGTGGAGTGAATGGTGCGCTTTAACGCGTTCTTTTCCCGGATGTTGATGGCTGCAATCAGGGAGCGAACGCGGATTCTGGCAGCACCGAGGTTGTTAACTTCATCAATTTTGAGGCAGGTATAAATCTTGTCGGAGCCGGAGAGAATGTCGCACACCTGGTCGGTGGTTACTGCATCCACGCCGCATCCGAAGGAATTGAGCTGGATCATGTCCAGATCATCTCTTGTCCGTACGTAAGCGGCCGCAGCGTAGAGACGGGAGTGGTACATCCACTGATCGAGTACAGTAAGAGGCCGCTCCGGCGTGCCAAGGTGCGCGATGGCATCCTCTGAGAGAACGGCAAAGCCGTAGGAATGGATCATTTCCGGAATGCCGTGGTTGATTTCCGGATCCAGATGATACGGTCGGCCGGCCAGCACAATGCCCTTGGTGCCGGTATCCTCCATGAACTTGAGCACGCGCTCGCCCTCGGCCTGCACGTCTCTGCGGTATTGCAGAAGCTCGTTCCATCCGGCCTCTGCGGCAGCCAGAACCTCGCTCTCCGGGAGCTCGACAAATTCCCGCGCCAGCGCTTCAGACACTGTCTTTAGGCTCGTAAAGGCCATGAACGGGTGCCGGAAGGCAACCTGGCCGTTCATGATTTCCTCCACGTTGTTCTTGATGTTCTCCGGATAGGAGGAGACGATCGGGCAGTTGTAATGGTTATCTGCGTCCTTATTTTCCTCCCGTTCATAGAACAGGGAGGGATAGAAGATAAAGTCGGGATGCGCCTTCTCAATCAGCCACTGCACATGCCCGTGGGTGATCTTGGCGGGGTAGCATTCCGATTCGGAAGGGATGGACTCGATGCCCATCTCATAAATCGCGTGCGTGGACAGCGGTGAGAGAATCACGCGGTAGCCCAGCTTCGCAAAAAAGGTGGCCCAGAAGGGGTAATCCTCGTACATGTTCAGGACGCGCGGTATGCCGACGGTGCCGCGTACAGCCTCCTTGGCCGTCAGCGGCTTGTAACCGAACAGGCGCTTTAGCTTGTACTGGTACATGTCGGGTACGCCGTTGTCGGTCTTCTCCAGTCCAAGCCCCCGCTCACAGCGGTTGCCGGATACGAACTGCCGTCCGTCATTAAAGTGATTGACGGTCAGGCGGCAGTTGTTGCTGCACTTGCCGCAGCTGCGCAGCGTCGTCTTAAAGGTCAGTGCCTCCATTTCCTCGAGACTTAGCATGGAGGTGGGCTGCGATGCATCGAACCGCTCTCTTGCGATCAGGGCCGCGCCGAAGGCACCCATGATGCCGGAGATGTCGGGACGAATGACGTCGCCGCCGGAGATTTTCTCAAGCGCGCGAAGAACAGCGTCGTTGTAGAAGGTGCCGCCTTGTACAACGATGTTCTTGCCCAGCTCCGAGGCAGAGGATACCTTCATTACCTTGAAGAGAGCGTTTTTAATGACGGAATAGGCAAGACCTGCCGAGATATCGGATACGCTGGCACCTTCCTTCTGTGCCTGCTTGACGCGGGAGTTCATGAAAACCGTGCAGCGCGTGCCAAGGTCGATGGGGTTCTCGGCAAAAAGAGCCGTCTTTGCAAAATCCACCACAGAGTAATCCAGTGACTTTGCAAAGGTTTCGATAAACGAGCCGCACCCGGAGGAACAGGCCTCGTTGAGGGTGACGGAATCCACCGCACCGTTTCGAATGCGGATGCACTTCATGTCCTGGCCGCCGATGTCGAGAATGCAGTCCACCTGCGGGTCAAAATACGATGCGCCGTAGTAGTGCGCGATGGTCTCGACCTCGCCCCAGTCCAGCCGGAAAGCGGCCTTCATCAGCGCTTCGCCGTACCCGGTGGAGCAGCCGCCGGCAATGGTGACACCGGACGGAAGGTGCTGATCCAGATCGGTGATGCCGCGGATGGCCGTCTTGATGGGCGAGCCGTTGTTGGAGGAATAAAAGGACCAGAGGAGCTCGCCGTCCTCACCGATGAGGGCAAGCTTCGTGGTAGTAGAGCCGGCGTCAATACCAAGGAACGCCTTTCCCTGGTAGGAGGCGATGTCCTTTTTGGCCACGCAGTGGCTGCCGTGACGGGCGGTAAAGGCATCGTACTCTGCCTGATTCTCGAACAGGGGATCCATCCGCTGCACCTCGAACTCCATTTGCAGGGGGTGAGAGGTCTTCTCCAGAAGCTCGTCAATGAGAAGCGAATTATCCTCTTTGGCCTGGAAGGCAGAGCCCATTGCAGGGAAGAGGTGAGAGTTTTCCACCTCAATGGTGTGCTCCTCATCCAGATGAAGCTCGCGGATGAAGGCCGCCTTGAGCTCGGTTAAAAAGTGCAGGGGACCGCCCAGGAAGGCAACGTGCCCGCGGATGGGCTTGCCC
>CAVBQH010000209.1:0-4435 GCA_963597485.1 Acutalibacteraceae bacterium | reverse complement strand
GACCCCCTCCGGATAATCCTCTGCAATTGCCTCTACCGTACAGACACGGACTCCTTTCTCCGCATCCACCATATTGAACCACGGGACAACGCCGCTATTCTCACTGCTTGCACAGTCGGCAAAGCTTCCAACCCACTGCCGCATCGCAAGTCCCGTCGAATTATCGATTTCCACATAGTCTGCGGTATCCGCAGATGTGCTTCCCTCCGATGCCGCCGTGCTCTCTGCTGTCGCACCGTCCTGCACGCTGCCCGTCTCCGCATTTTTCGTGTCCTGACTGCCGCATGCCGCCAACGTACCTGCCAGTACTGCCGCCAGCAGAACGCTCGTAACCATTTTCTTTTTCATATACGCTTCCCCTTTCCTCACCGCCAAAGCCTTTATTGCAATCTCATTGATTTCGGGCCTTTTGGCCCTCACTCGCGCAAGCCGGCCGCCCGCTTCGCACAACATTGAAGTGCAGCGCTCCGGTGGGACATGCACTCGCGCAGGCCCCGCACCGAATGCACTCTGCACTGTTGGGATTGTGCGTCACGTCCACATTCATTTTACACTGTCTGCTGCAGGCTCCGCATCCCGTACATTTATCCGAGTCCACCTTCAGCTTCAGGAAGCTGATTCTCTGGAATAATCCGTAGAAGGCTCCCAGCGGACATACATACCTGCAGAACGGGCGATGAATCGTCATGGACAGCACAACGATCAGTATGAGCAGGAACAGCTTCCACTGAAACAGTGCGCCCAGCATTCCGCGAACGCCTTCATCCAGGATAGCCAGCGGAATTGCCCCCTCCAGAATGCCAACGGGACAGATCAGCTTGCAAAAATACGGAACCGAAGACAGCCCATTGTTCACCTTCAGGAGGGCCGGCAGCAGCAGAACAAATATCGCCAAAATACCGTATTTCAACCACCGAAGTGCCTGATCCAGGCGCTTCGGGACAGTCAGCTTCGGAACCGGGATCTTATACAAAAGCTCCTGAACAAGACCGAATACGCACAGCCATCCGCAGACAAAGCGTCCCAGCAGGACACCGATCAGCGCAAGATATCCCAGGACGTAAAACGGGAACTTCTTCTTGCTGCCGACCACGGCCTGCAGCGACCCGATGGGACAGGCCCCGATCGCTGCAGGGCAGCTGTAGCAGTTCATGCCCGGAACGCAGAAATTCTTCAGTGCCCCGGTATATATCAGACTTTTTCCCCAGCCGGTCCATCGGCAGTTCTGTAAAAGTGCCGATACAACCTGTACCACCTTTCGCCGAATGCCTTGCCGGTGAGCTTTTTTTTGCATGATAAGGTCCCTCTCTCTTTCTCTAAAACCATCCTATTAAAGATACACTATACGTGTCCGTTTAGGAAAGCGCTGATGAAAACGATTCCCTCGCCGCCAAGCGCGCCGTATCAAAAATCCCCCCCGATGCAAGTTGTATGCATCAGGGGAGGATCTTGGCTCTAAACAATTACCTGATATTCAACAAGTCAGCCAATTCCGATACATTCAAAGCAAATATTAGCCGCCTTGCGCAGCACAACCTTCGGCTCCCGCCGGGCAACTCCTACAATAATGCCGGCTATTGCCATTGCCAGAATGATATACCGGATGCTCTTTTCTCTAAACTGTCTGTGTTCCATACCTTTCACCACGCGTGCGTTTATTTGCGTCTCAAACACACCACAAAATCAACAAAAATCCTATGACTTTTGTCGCCACTATATCATTTGTCATATGACTTTCGCAATATGGTCTAGTTTCAGATCTTCGTGTCGAAAATCTGTATGTCCAAGTTTTCTGTGAACTTCCTGAAAAAGGCTCAATCCATAAACTTGTGGGATTGAGCCTTTTATTCGTATCTGTTACTGTAAAAATCCCGGGCAGTACCTGCCAGTCTTCCTCGGTAGCAGTCTCAGACTTCTGTGCGAGAAAAAGCGGATCCCTGCACTGCCCCAGAATCTATACTCACTTAACGTAATACACGTAATCTGCCTTTCGGGGAGCAGGCTCCTTTGCCAGTTCTGCTCTGTATCCCAATGCGCAGTGACCGATTCCCTCATAGTCCCCTTCAATTCCCAGTTCCTTCAGCAGATTCTGGCCGAATGCAGACTCAAACTCCTCTTTTGCACGATGAATCCAAATGCTGCCCAGCCCTAGGCTCTCTGCTGCATTCATCAGATTCCCCATCACCAACGAACCATCATACCGATAGGTCGGCACAGCCCTGTTGGCCAATACCACCAGAATAACCGGGGCCCCATAAAACGGATCAATTGAAGCTCCCATGATGGATGCATTCACTTTGGAAAACTCCTTCACCATTTCGGGATTCGTGACTGCAATGATAATCGGGCTCTGCCGGCCCATACCGCTGGCTGCATAGGTACCGGCCTGAATGACCGCTTGCAATTCCTCGTCTTTGATCATATCCGGCTTAAAATTACGACAGCTCCGCCTTGTCTCTAATACCTTGAGTGTTTCATTCATGATGCAATCCTCCTTCTCGTGTTCTTCTTTGTGGCTTTTCCGCCTGTGGGCGTTCCTTGCAGGACCTCTTGCCGTTACTGCCTTCGCTTAAAAGTCGAACCGTACCACCTGGCAATTCTTCACACAAAACGCTGCAAACTCTGCATTGGTCATATCCTGAAAGTAAGACTGCACCATTCGCGCAATCCCATTGTGCGCCACCAGAATATAGGTCTTATGGTTGGACTCCGCCTTGATTTCATCCAGCAAATTATAAATCCGCTGTGCAAGCTGTAGCATGGATTCACCGCCTTCATATCGGCAGGCAAACGATTCCTTCGCCTTTTTGAAATTCTCTCCGTCTCGCAGCGTCGATTCCCATTTTCCGAAGTTCTGTTCCTTTCAGCTCTTTTTCAACTTAATTCCAGCTTTTCCAACAAGTTCTACATTTCTTCATCTGACATATCATCCTGCGTTTTTTTAATCATCTCTCCCAGATCAGTTTCATGCCTTCTGGTAGGGGCCCAATATAACCAATTTCTCGTAGTTTTCCATTTTTCTTAGATAGAACCCACATAGCATCGTCAGCAATCGTCTCTCCTTCATCGTCTACAACGACTGCGTAATATGCATCACAGTTTTCCCAAATGTATCCAATGTGTTCTTCACTTAACCGCTCACATCTCCTTACTATGTCCGCAATTGATATTGGCTTCATCAGACAAAGCAAACGATCAACACACTCTGTAAGATACTTCAGCACCAGAAACACAAGCAATCCACAGGTTTCTAAAAAATCAGCCATCAAAAACTCACCTTTCTTCTCCCATTCCGTAAAATTCAGCAACTGTTACTGTAAAAATCCCGGACAGCAGCTGCGTGGATGTGCGAGCTTACTCGCCATACAATTCGCGTACCTGACCAGTTGTTTTGCATACACCATATGCCGCGTCATCTACGGTCTCATTATCAACTTTATCTGCCGCATACAGATTGTATTCGTCATCCCACAATGACAGAACCACTATAACTTTTATAGAAATCCACGTTCTATTCTCTTTTCTATTCTCCGGTAGCTCAGTTCGATAGCGAAATCAGACACAGCCTCTGCATCTACATTATACTTTTCCCCGATAAATTCCAGGAGTTCCTGCTGGTCTTCTTCATTATCAGCAAATTCCAGAACACCCGCGATGAAATCGCTGTCATGGCATACCTTCTTTAATTTCTTCATCAGTTCGACAGCAGTTTCACTCACCGTAAACTCTCGCCAGCATCCTCGAGATCGCAAATAGCTCGAATGCTCTAATTCATTGGATTTTCTTGCCCAGATCAACACCGCCTCATCCGTGAATTCCTCATTGCCAGTTATACGTTCTATTTTCCTGTCTCTTTTCGAAACCAGCCACGCTTCATCGTGAAGAAACTCACCGTCATCTTTCCATACAGGATACGCGATATATGCATCTTTCAGTTCCCACACACTCCCAACGAATATTGTACTATCTTCCTGTTCCACATCGTTGACTATCCGATTTATCGTCTTCTTCCGCTCTGACCAATCTTTCCATATTTGACGGATCTCCTCCAATGTTGCTTTGCGCGCTCCATTATGATTTTCCAAAACGTAACAAGGATAACCATAACGACCACCTACCATAATTGTACTGTAGATTAAATAGACGCGATAACCGTTCCACGGGGCTTTTTCATCAATTATATCCTTTTTTTCTTTTTCAGCGATCTCGAGCACAGTCATCATCTTACCCTCAGCAATACTCTTTTCTCCACTGCTCCTGTCCCTATTCAACATCGCCACCATATACATTTGATCGAACAGGGCATCAAGAGCGCCTAATGCAAAAGCATCGGATTCTTCGACGTGTGTTTCATGTATTAACAGTAGGAACATCCATGCCAGGCTGGCGCGTAACGACGGCAGGCGACACAGGGGGCCGTCTCGGCCCCCTGTGT
>CAVBQH010000208.1:0-4472 GCA_963597485.1 Acutalibacteraceae bacterium | reverse complement strand
GTGGCTGGCCGGTGGTGCCTTGCACCTCGCCCGCCTGCCAATTTCAATCGTGAATTTGCCTGCAAGCAGCGGGTTCACGTTGAAATATGGCAGGTGCTGAACAGTTATCAAATTCCGAGTGTCACTTCTTAAGTGTAAACTTCATCTTCTCCACCGGCATGATCAGCCCGACGCGGTCTCCCATGTTCCAAAGGTCCTCATCGTATACGACAAAGTCCTGCTCCATCTCGGAATGAATGACATACAGGTAATGGTCGCCCTGGTAAATCAGATTGCTGATGTAGCCCTGCACCAGACCCTCCTCCTGATTGTCCGTCATCTCAATGTCTCCCGGCTGGATAGCCGCCACTACCTTCGTGCGGTCCAGATCGATGGCTTCGCCGTTTCCGTCCACCAGCGTGCCGTCCTCCAGGCGCTTCCCGCCCTTGATCAGCTTGGTCAGACTTGCATGCAGGAGCTGATCGTTATAGGCCAGCCGGTAATCCCGATTGATATCCACCGGGAAAATATTGGTGTGATCCTCAGCCACCATGATATGAATACTGTCCGGATCCAACCGCATACCGACGCGATCGCCCACCCTGGCTGATTTTACTGACTGGATCACCATCTCATTTCTGCCGGACTGCACCGTGATTTCATAGTGCATTCCCTTGAAGATAACCGAGATGACAGTGCCCTGAATGGTTCCTGCAGCGGGTGCCGTGATCTCAACATCCTCCGGACGCACCACTGCTGTAATGTGCGTGCCCTCCGGCACATCGTCCACGCATTCAAACTCGCCGCCGCAGAACCGCACCTTCAGCTTCCCGGTCATAATTCCGCTGAAAATATTGCTTTCTCCGATAAAGTCGGCGACGAAAGCATTTTTCGGCTCATTGTAGATGTCCTCCGGCGTGCCGATCTGCTGAATCTGTCCCTCGCTCATGACGACGATCTTATCCGACATCGTCAGCGCTTCTTCCTGATCGTGCGTCACATAAATAAACGTAATGCCCAGCTTTTTATGCATGTCCTTCAGCTCGATCTGCATCTCCTGTCGCATCTTCAGGTCCAGTGCCCCCAGAGGCTCATCCAGAAGAAGGATTTCCGGCTCGTTAACCAGTGCCCGTGCAATGGCAATGCGCTGCTGCTGTCCGCCGGAAAGAGTGGCCACATTGCGCTCCTCAAAGCCCTCCAGATCCACCAGTGACAGCACCTTTTTCACCTTGTGTTCAATCACATCTTTCGCCATTTTCTTCTGCTTCAGGCCAAAGGCGATGTTCTCGTAGATATTCATATGCGGGAACAATGCGTACCTCTGGAAAACGGTATTGATCGGGCGCTCATACGGCGGAAGATTGGTGATGGATTTGCCGTCCAGAAGAATCTCACCCGATGTAGGCAGCTCGAAGCCTGCAATCATGCGCAGGGTCGTTGTTTTACCGCAGCCGGAGGGACCCAGGAAGGTAACGAATTCTCCCTTTTTAACCTCCAGATTGAAGTCCTGCACGGCAGTAAAGCCATCGCTGAAGGACTTGGTCACGTGCTTGAGTTCGATGATATTGGTGTTGTCCATAGTGTGTACTCCTCTTTGATCCGCAGCGATCTAGAACTCCGGCGGTGTGCTGATCCACAAAAGCCTGGCAGGGCGGCTGCCGGGATTGGAAATTCGGTGGCTCTTGGTGGTCCGGTAATAAAAGCTCTCTCCTGCCTTTACCCGATAATCCTTATCTCCAAAGTGAACAATAATGCGGCCGCTTATGACGTAGCCGAACTCCTCTCCGGAATGTGGCTTGTCCTCTTCCAGCGACTGGTGCGGTGCGATCTCCACCAGCAGCGGCTCCATCTGGAACTTCTGTGCGGGAGGCACCAGCCACTCGATCTTGCTGACGCCCTCTTCGATCTTTTCGAAGTAGTCCTGCTCCTTGAAAACGACCTGTTCCTGTGCGCCTTCCTTGAAGAATTCCGCCGGCGTTGATCCCAGACACTCAATTAAATCCAGCAGCGTCACAACAGACGGTGATACCTGCCCCCGCTCCAGCTGCGAGATAAAGCCCTTGGTCAGTTCGGTGCGGTCCGCCAGCTCCTGTTGCGTCAGGCCGTTTCGATTCCGCAAATCCTTGATTTTACAGCCAATCTGTTCATTAATCTGTTCCTGTTCCATTTCAGCCTCGATTCCGGTAAATCCGGTATTGACAGCGTCCAAAAGTTTCTGCACGTCCTGTCATCCGAAGTAAACCTCAGATATTCTGTCACTAAACTTTTGGCCCATCGCCGATTATACTATTGCTAAACTCCATGTCAATTATCAAAGTGATTTTTTACAAGGATTTTGTGGTAACTGTTCAGAACCTGCCACATTTCAACGTGAATTGACTGCTTGCAGGCAAATTCACGATTGAAATTGGCAGGCGGCCAAGGCGCGAAGCGCCTCTGGCCAGCCGCATCGAGGTTTTCCGAATGCGAGGAGAAATTCGCGTATGCGATTTCTCTGAAGCACGGAGTGTATTGTCGGCATTGCCGACAATCACTCCAGGATAGGAGAAAATGCCATCGGGCATTTTCGAGTATCAAAATCGAGATGGGTGCTGAATAGTTACAGCAATGCAACCATTCAGCACTCATCTCGAATTTGCGACACCGACAGTGATTTGGTAAATTGCATCCGCAGCACTTCATGCTATGATGTTGAGGGTGTAGGCAACACCATCAATGAAATCATAGTATCTAACTCAGACAGGAACACCTATGAATACCTATCTAATGAAAAAAGCGATGATCGAGGCAGCGGTAGACCGCGGAATTCGCGACATGCAAAGCGACCCTGAACGGAGCATCCGGCGATTAACCGATCTCGGGAAGCAGTTTTCCAAAAACCGTTTTCAGACCTCCATCTTCTCCGTTATGCAAGAGCTCCTGAACAATGAGAACAGTGCATATTACGATATGATGCACAACCTCCTGAAGAATTCCGATCCGGAAATGCTCCGAACCTTCGGCGTAAACTTCGGCTATATGAGCTGGACCTACGGTGCTGCGCGCATCCGCGAAAATGAGGCAGAATGCGGCCACTGTATTCCCTGGGCCATGATGCTGCGCTACGATGCCAAAAGCGCGGACGGTCTCTCCCGTGAGCACCTGGAAAAGCTTATGGAACAGGGGCAGGACCTCGGCATTTACGCCTGGTTCCTTCGAGAGTGCGGAGATGATCTGGATTCCTACCAGCTTCTCACCCTTCTGGAACGATACAAAGAATGTGCCTGTGTCTGGTTCAAGAACAGCGGACGGTTGACGGCCGCTCAGATTCAGATGCTGCGTATCTGCAAGAACACACTGGTATGCCTCCCGCTTTCCGATCCGGAAACGCTTCTTACCACATCGCTCCTGCGGGATCAGAAGGTCCCCTTTGCGCTGTGTCTGGAATATGACCAGAATCTGACCAAGGAAGATGCCGAAAGCTGCATGGAAACAGTGCTTACCAGCGAATCCGCTATGCTGTTCCTGATCGCCAGAGACGGCGCGGCAGCTAACCTCGGCGATATTGCATATCGCTCACGCCTAGAGCAGAAGCACCCCTGCGTCATCATGGACTACTACGGCGACGGGCAGTCCATCAGCAGAGTTCTGTGCGAGCACACCAACCTCCTGGAGATCGGTGCAGACGGTCACATCATTCAGCCGGACGGCAAAAGAGGCTGCAAATTCCCTTTTGAAAAGTCCCTGATAGACGCACTGTGTGAGGTCATGCCGCCGCTGCAGGAACAGTAATTATTCAGAGCCAGGCAACGCTTCATAAATCAGACGTGAAATGCCGGTGACTATTCAGCGTTTCCCTAACACAAAAAGACTGCGGAGATAATGCAACTTGCATCGTCTCCGCAGTCTTTTTATCAAGGCAGCAATATCAGTATCTGTTCATCACCTGCCATACTTCAACGCAAGCACGCTGCTTGGAGGCAAATTCACGATTGAGCATCTTTTTCCACAGCCATCGCCATTTTCAGGATGACGTCCTTAATCTTCGCCGTATACTCATAGGCATCCATCCGTTTCCGATACCCGCCCGAAAGCCAGCGCACCAGCGAATTCAGGAAGGCGTCCATAATAAACGTAAGATAAAAATCCTCGTCCTCCTTGCTGTGCGGCAGAATATCCTCCAGAAAGAATTCCGTCACCGGGCGCATAGCCTCCACCAGATAATCCTTAAACGAATTCTGGCCTTCTATCTGCAGCGCAGCATGATAGAACTCACGCTCCGAATAAAAATAGCGAAGCACGTCCGTCAGACAGTCCCATCCGTTTTCGTAGTTGGACAAATCCATGCCGCCGACGAAGCCAACGTAGAATATCCAGTTCACCAGATCATACTTGTCCCGGAAATGATAATAAAAGCTCTTTCGGTTAATCCCGCAGTCATTGCAGATATCCGACACACTGATCTTCTCAAACGGCCGCTGACGCATCAGCTTTTTCATGGATGCAGCCAGAGC
>CAVBQH010000207.1:0-4474 GCA_963597485.1 Acutalibacteraceae bacterium | reverse complement strand
CACCTCCGGTGCCAGCATCTTGCCTGCAGTAGTGGCGTGCCGCAACGTCGGCATATCCGGAATCCCCTTCCGCACGAGGTACCGATAGACAGTGGGCGGCGCACAGAAGGAGGTGACGCCATAGCGGTTGACCACAGCAGTCACCTGTCTTGGATCAAAGTTATCGAAATCATACACCATGACTGCACTCCCGACCAGCCACTGGCCGTAGATCTTGCCCCAGGACGCCTTGGCCCAGCCCGTCTCCGCAACAGTAAAATGCAGGCCATCCTCCTCCGCCTGGTGCCAGTACCTGGCCGTAACGATATGGGCAAGAGGATAGCTGTAATCGTGAATCACACCCTTGGGATACCCTGTGGTCCCAGATGTAAAGTACAAGAGCATCGGATCACTCACCTTTGTCTGCACGCGCGCAAATTCATCAGAGGCGTATTGCATTGCTGCCGTCAGATTCTCAAAGCCGTCCGCATTCCCCTGAACGCACCAACAAAGTGCAGTCGTATCCGCCTCCAAAAGCGCTGCCCTTACCTTTTCCGGAACCTCGTTTTGCGTAGTGCAGACAAGTGCCTTCGCCCCGGACGCCTTTAGCCGGTAGACAAGATCACTGACCGTCAGCATATGGGTCGCCGGTATCATGACCGCTCCGAGCTTATGCAGTGCCACCGCCGTAAACCAATACTCATAATGGCGTTTTAAGATGACCATGACGCGGTCTCCCCGTCCGATTCCCTTACTGCGAAAGACGTTGGCTATTTGATTGCTGTATTTTTTAATATCCGCAAATGTAAAAATGTGCTCCTCGCCTTCCGTGTTGCACCAGACAAGGGCTCTCTTGGCGGGCGTTTCATCGGCGATCCGGTCGACAACATCATAGCCGAAATTAAAGCTGTCAGGGTACTTCAGCGATATCTTCTCCAGTTTTCCGTTTTCATCAAACCGCTCATCGCAAAACTGCTTATATATGCTCATTCTCACTCCTTCATGATCGCACCGGCACCGATTCTGCGGTATCTGTTATAGCGTTTTTCCATCAGCTCAAGATCTGCAGACATTTTCTGAAGCTCCTTTGACAGGAGCGTCCCAATGCGGTCATAGAATTCCTTTTTGCCGATGTCTTTCTCAGAAAGAATCCGTTCAACCACGCCAAGACCCTTCGCATCCTCTGCCGTCAGCTTCAGATTTTCAGCCACAAGCTTTGCCTTGCCGGCATCCTTCCACAGAATACTGGCGCAGCCTTCCGGAGAAATAACTGAATATACAGCATTTTGCAGCATCCAGACACTGTCGGCCGCAGCCAGCGCAAGGGCCCCGCCGCTTCCTCCCTCACCGATCAGGATAGAGATTACCGGAACGCAAAGCGTTGACATTTCAAAAAGATTTTCAGCAATGGCCTGTCCCTGTCCGCGTTCCTCCGCGCCTATGCCGCAGTATGCACCGGGCGTATCGACAAAGCAGACGATGGGTCTTCCGAATTTGTCAGCCTGTTTCATTAGGCGCAGCGCCTTTCGGTACCCTTCCGGCTGCGGCATACCAAAATTGCGATAGGTTCGCTCCTTGGTGGTATGTCCCTTCTCAATTGTGATCACCGTTACAGGCATATTGCCCAGCCTTGCAATGCCGCCCACTACGGCGTGGTCATCGGCGTAGCGGCGGTCACCGTGAAGCTCGATAAAGCCCTGGAAGATGTTCCTTACATAATCAAGCCCGGTGGGTCTTTTACTGTCACGGGCAAGCTTCACCCTTTCGTAAGCCGATTCACTCATACATACTTCCTCCTGCTATGCATGTTCAGCAGCTCCGTCAGATACCTTTTCTGCTCTGATCGTGAAACGATGCTGTCTATAAATCCATGCTCCAATACGAATTCAGACTTCTGAAACCCTCCCGGCAACGCCTTGCGCGTGGTCTGCTCAACCACACGTGCGCCGGCAAAGCCGACGGTGGCTCCGGGCTCTGCAAGAGTGATATCCGCCTCCATGGCAAAGCTTGCCGTCACGCCTCCGGTCGTCGGATCGGTGAGAACCGCAATATATAAAAGTCCCGCATCACTGTGCTGCTTGACGGCCGCACTTATTTTGGCCATCTGCATCAGAGAAAGCAGCCCCTCCTGCATCCGCGCCCCGCCGGATAACGTAAACCCGACAATCGGAAGGCGCTCCTGCAGAGCATACTCAAACAGCAGTGTTATCTTCTCACCGACTGCGCTTCCCATGCTGCCCATCATAAAATACGGCTCCATAACAAACAGACAGCACTTCTGTCCGCCAATCACGGCAGTGCCGCAGATCACGGCCTCCTTTTCGCCGCTTGCTGTACGAACCGTTTCAAGCTTGGCATTATACCCCGGGAAATCGAGCGGATTACCGGCAGTTACATTGGAGTACAATTCGCGAAAGCTTCCCTTGTCCGCTATCATCTTTATGCGCTGGCGGGCCTTCATCCGGAAATGATAGCCGCAGGGACAAACCAGATTATTCGCCCACAGGCGGCTCAAAAGGATGCTCTTGTGACAGTTCGGGCACTTTTTCTCCGGTTCCCCTTCATCACTTTGAACGGCTGCATTTGTACGGCCGCCCTCCTCCAGCTTGTTTTTCGGATTCAAAAAATTCAACAATGCCATTTCATCACCTGTTTCCCATAAAGGTTAAATCATAGTTGCCCGAAACAAAGCGTTCGTCCTCAACGATACGCAGCTGCTCCTCAATGTTGGAGGGTATGCCGTCTATGACGAGTTCGCAGAGTGCCGCTCTCATCTTGCGGAGGGCCTCTTCGCGGGTTTTGGCATATACGACGAGCTTTCCAAGAAGAGAGTCATAGAAGGGGGTTACGGCCATGCCCGCAACGAGGGCGGTATCAAACCGAACCGATGGACCGCCGGGTACATGGAGAAGCTTTAGCGTTCCGCAGCTTCCGGCGTTGATGCGGCACTCTATGGCGGATCCTTTGGTCCTGACATCATCTTGCGCAAAGCCAAGCGGGATGCCGGCGGCAATGCGGATCTGCCATTTTACAAGATCAAAGCCCGTCAGCATCTCTGTTATACAGTGCTCAACCTGGAGCCGGACATTCATCTCCATAAACCAGAAGTTTCCCTCCGCATCCAGCAGGAACTCGAGCGTGCCCGCGCCAATAAAGCCGATCTTCTTCACCGCCTCAACAGCAAGCCGGAATATCTTTGCCCTTTGTTCTTCATTCACCGCCGGAGACGGCGTCTCCTCCAGGAGCTTTTGGTTCCTGCGCTGCAGTGAACAGTCGCGATCTCCAAGGCACACAGCATTCCCGTGTTCGTCAGCGAGGATCTGCAGCTCAACATGCCGTGCGGGGAAGATGTATTTTTCAAGATATACACTGCCGTCGCCAAAGGCGCTGATGGCTTCACTTGCTGCCTGTCGATAGGCATCCTCCATTTCGTCCTCCGAATGGATCAGACGAATTCCGCGTCCTCCGCCGCCTGCAGAGGCCTTGAGCATAACGGGATATCCGATCCGTTTGGCCGCAAGCTTTGCTTCGGAAACCGAGGATAAGGTTCTGGTTCCCGGGATCACCGTCAGTCCGGTCTGCCGGATCAGCTCCTTTAGCACCGCTTTATCGCCAAGCCGTTCCATGCTCTCCGGATCGGGTCCGATGAATACCAGGCCGTTTTTTCTGCAGGTCCGTGCAAAATGCGCATTCTCGGACAAAAAACCGTACCCAGGATGAATCGCCTGTGCCCCGGCCAATACAGCCGCGCTTATGATTTGGTTTTCGTTCAGATAGCTTTCCTTCGCTTCTGCCCGGCCAATACAGTAGCTTTGATCAGCAAGCGCCACATGCAGGGCATTTCTGTCCGCCTCGGAATAGACGGCAACCGTAGCTACTCCCATCTCCTTGCAGGCGCGGATAATGCGAACGGCAATTTCGCCCCGGTTGGCTATCAGTATTTTTGAAAACATCGCTTACGCCCCCGTAACTGCAAAGGAGAAATCCGCTGATGCGCAAAGTCGTCCATCCACCGCAACAGTGCCCTCTGCAAAATAAAACGGCGCCTTTGCACGCCTTATGCGGCACCTTGTCTCAACCGTATCTCCAGGCCTTACAGGTGAGCGAAAGCGCACGTTATTAAGTCCTGTGTAGACGGGCAGCTTCCCGTCATTCAGGCTGTCCTTCATCAATACGCAGGCGGACTGTGCCAGCATCTCGCAAAGGATAACCCCCGGCACAATGGGATTGCCCGGAAAATGCCCCTGCAGGAAGAACTCGTCCCCGCGGATGGTGTAGTGTCCGATGGCGGCGCCATCCTTTTCTTCCGCATCATCAAGGAGCAGCATCGAATCCCTGTGGGGGAGTATATGCATAATTTCATTTCGGTTCATTCGCTTACCTCTTGATATGGAACAGCTCTGTTCCGTACTCAACGACATTCCCGTCCGCAACGCAGACCTTGGAAATGGTGCCGTCCTCTTCGGCCGTGACCTCATTCATCATCTTCATAGCC
>CAVBQH010000206.1:0-4509 GCA_963597485.1 Acutalibacteraceae bacterium | reverse complement strand
GTATTCCGGTGGATTTTGACCCGGACCATGTGGTTTATGTGTGGCTGGATGCACTGACCAACTACATCACGGGAATTGGATACGATGCGGAGGGAAATTATGGCGATCTGTACCGCAAGTACTGGCCGGCGGATCTGCACCTGATCGGAAAGGATATCATCCGGTTCCATACAATTTACTGGCCGATTTTCCTGATGGCACTTGAAGAGCCTCTGCCCAAGCAGGTCTTTGGCCATCCGTGGCTCCTTCAGGGCGGTGAGAAGATGTCCAAGTCGAAGGGAAATGTGATTTACGCAGACGACATGGCAGAGCTGTTCGGTGTGGATGCTGTCCGCTATTTTGTACTGCATGAGATGCCGTATGAAAATGATGGTGTAATCACATGGGAGCTGTGCGTGGAGCGTATCAATTCCGATCTGGCGAACACGCTTGGAAATCTTGTAAAGCGCACCATATCCATGACGAATAAGTATTTTGACGGAATCGTTGCGGATCAGCACACGCAGGAACCGGTGGATGAGGAACTGAAGGCGGTGGTGACAGGTGCGTATGCCAAGGTGGAAGAGGACATGGCAGAGCTCCGGGTTGCCGATGCACTGAAGGAAATCTTTGCTGTGTTTAAGCGTCTGAATAAGTATATTGACGAAACGGAGCCGTGGAACCTTGCAAAGGACGAGGATAAAAAGGATCGTCTGGCAACCGTTCTGTACAACCTGACAGAGGGAATTGTGATAGGAACGTCTCTTTTGGCGCCGTTCCTTCCGGAGACAGCGGATAAAATCATGGGACAGCTGAACACGTCCCTGCGCGGGTTTGATACACTGGGCACATTTGGCCTGTATCCTTCCGGAAATAAGGTAACCTCGGATCCGGAGATCCTGTTCGCAAGACTGGATGAAAAGGAAGTTATGGCAAAGGTTGCTGTCATCGTTGAAAAGCAGAAGGCGGAGGCAGCGGCTGCAGCGGCAAGAGGCGAGCTGGGCGACAGCAAGAAGGAAGGAACGGCAGAAACGCAGGAGAAGCCGCTTGAGCATAAGGCGGAAATTTCGATTGACGATTTTGGAAAGGTGGAGCTTCGCGTCGGACAGGTGGTGAAGTGCGAGGCGGTCAAAGGCTCCAAGAAGCTTTTGTGCTCGCAGGTGCGAATTGGCACAGAAATGCGGCAGATTGTGTCCGGTATTCACAAGTACTATGAGCCGGAGGAAATGGTTGGCAAAAAGGTTGCTGTGGTCTGCAATCTGAAGCCGGCGAAGCTGGCGGGTGTTTTGTCGGAGGGCATGCTTCTTTGTGCAGAGGATGCGGAAGGCAATCTGGCACTTATGACACCGGAGCCGGAGAAACAAATGGCAGACGGAGGCGAGATTTGCTGAGAAGGAACAAGAGGCACACGACTTGGGCAGTAAACGGTACGTTGCTTCTGGGTACCTGCCTTGTTATTCAGGGGCTTTCTTTGACGGCTCCGATTTCGGCTGCTGCGGCAGAAACGAACGCGGCGGCACAAGAGGACCGGGACTCCCGCATTCAGCAGGAGAAGGAGTATTTCAGACAGGCTCTGGATGAGCTGGAGGACATGGGATTTTCTCCCATCCGGATATGGTCGGACATTACCGGTAATTCGGATGTCATGGAGCGCGTGGATGATCTTCGGGATTCTGTGACAGAGGCGGTGTCGGAGAAGGTCAGTGATGCACAGGACGCAGCAACGCAGGCTGTTAGTGATGCGGTGCAGAAGGAAACCGAAAAGGTTAAAAAGAGCCTGATCCAGATGCTTCGGGAAGAGATTCAGGATTTTCTGGACGGAATACTGGGATGAGCCTTGGGTCTGTAAATGACTCCAAACAGATGTGTTGCAATGGTTGGCTTACAGTGAGGGGCTGGAGAGCATGGACGGGGGTGTAAAGAAAACACAATTTCCCCGTAAGGAAGGAAGAGGACAAAAAGTTGGGAAAGATATTTGATATGGAAAGCCCTTTGATGCGGGGACTCTCACGCCTGGCGGACATGATGATCCTGAATATCCTGACACTGCTGCTGTGTATCCCTGTTGTCACGGCGGGCGCATCGCTGACGGCAATGTACTATGTGGAGCTGAAGTGGGCACGGAAGGAGGAAGGGTATGTTGTGAAGCCGTTCTTCCGCGAGTTTAAGGCTAATTTTAAGCAGGCCACAGGGGAGTGGCTGGTCATGCTGGCGGTAATTGCCGTGCTGGCCCTGGATTTTTTGATGTTCCGGCAGGCGCCGGAGGCATTTCCGAAGGTTCTGAGGTATCTTGTAATTGCGGTCTCCATAATGCTTTACCTGCTTTTGCAGTGGGTGTTTCCGCTGCAGAGTCATTTCATCAATACGGTGAAGACGACGTTCAAGAATTCCTGCCTGCTGGCGATTGCTAAATTTCCGCGGACACTGGCGATGGGCCTGTTGTGGGCGGCGGCCGTAGCGATTACCGCACTTTCGATGCTGGCTGTGCCGCAGATTTTTCCCATAGTACTTCTGTTTGGATTTACGGCACCTGGGTATGTCGTATGCCTCCTTGCAAGTAAGCCGTTCTCGGATTTTGAGCCGGAAAAGGCAGAGCTGCCGGAGGAAGAAAGCGAGGCGCAGAAGGAAGAGGCGTACCGCATTTTGAATGAAGAGATGGCCGGAAAATAGAAGGAAGCACTCGTCCTGGCTTTGATACCCGAAATGCCCTATGGCATTTTCGCCCTGCATTCGGAAAGAGTTGATGCGGATGACGGGAAGCAGGACTGTACGAACTGACTAGAAAATGGCCAAATTAATGAACAAAATAGCCAAAGAGGCTCTTCGAAACGGCCCCTGGCGGTGCGAATGCCAACAGATTCTGTTTTTTTTTGTGGATTTAGGTCATAGCGCCGCCGGGGGCTTTCCCATATACTAAGTACAGTCGTCGAAGCGGGGCAAGGCCCGCAGTATTAGGAGGAAATGAAAATGGCAAGTCTTAGTTTGGAGCACATCTATAAGAAATATCCCAACGGCTTTGAGGCTGTTAAGGATTTTAATCTGGAAATTGAAGATAAGGAGTTCATCATCTTCGTAGGACCTTCCGGATGCGGAAAATCTACTACCCTTCGTATGGTAGCTGGTCTGGAGGATATCTCTTCCGGTACTCTTAAGATTGATGGAAAGGTTATGAACGATGTCGAGCCCAAGGATCGCGATATCGCCATGGTTTTCCAGAACTACGCTCTGTATCCGCACATGACTGTATATGATAACATGGCATTCGGACTGAAGCTTCGCAAGGTTCCGAAGGATGAGATCGATAAGATGGTTCGTAACGCAGCCAAGATCCTGGATCTGACGAACCTGCTGGATCGTAAGCCGAAGGCTCTTTCCGGTGGACAGAGACAGCGTGTTGCTATGGGACGTGCTATCGTTCGTAATCCGAAGGTATTCCTGATGGATGAGCCTCTTTCCAACCTGGATGCCAAGCTTCGTGTTCAGATGAGATCTGAGATTGCAAAGCTTCATCAGAGACTGGGCACCACCATCATCTACGTTACACATGACCAGACTGAGGCTATGACACTGGGAACCAGAATCGTTGTTATGAAGGACGGCGTGGTTCAGCAGGTAGATACTCCTCAGCACCTGTATGATCTTCCGCAGAACCTGTTTGTTGCAGGATTCATGGGATCCCCGCAGATGAACTTCCTGGATGCTGTTGTAAAGGTTAACGGTGCACAGGCTAGCCTTCAGATCGGCAGCTCTGTAACTGTTCCGCTGAACGCTGCAAAGTCAAAGGCTCTCATCGATGGCGGCTATGATGGAAAGACCGTTGTTATGGGTATCCGTCCGGAGAACCTTTCGGATGATGCGGATGATCTTGCTAAGTCCAATGCTGTATTTAAGGCAAAGGTCAACGTATACGAGCTTCTCGGCGCCGAAGTATTCCTGTACTTTGATGTAAACGAGACACCGGTAACTGCAAGAGTTGATCCTAAGACGACAGCTCGTCCGGGCTCCGAGGTACAGTTTGCAATCGATACAGAGAAGGTTCATGTATTCGATAAGGAAACAGAGAAGACCATCTGCAACTAATTGGTTGTGATGGAATGGGACCATCAGACAGACCTTATGGGTGTGACTGGGATTTCAGCCAAAGATTACAATAGGAGTGGGGGATGCGCATGGCGCATTCCCCATTTTTGTGCGTTTTCGGTTGTTTTTTACAAACGGTACAATTAAAATAGACCGATAAGCAACAGGATGAACGTATTACGTGAGAAATCGCGGCAGAAAGGGAAGGACAAAGAATGCTTTCATCACAGATCGTAAAAAGCTGCCTGGAGGAACTGGCTTCGATTTCGAAGGTTGAGTTCTGCATGCAGGATGTGAACGGCGGATTGTTCGCAATGACACAGGGAGCAGAGATTCCGGCTGCGGATATTGTGTCGGGATTTGCCAAGTCCTCGGTAGACAGTCAGATAGTCGGGAATCACTATTTTCTGAAGGTTCGTGATGAGGAGGATATCGCATACGTATTAACGG
>CAVBQH010000205.1:0-4514 GCA_963597485.1 Acutalibacteraceae bacterium | reverse complement strand
TGCGAGCTTAGCACCGCTAGGCCGCAGGGGAGCGAGAGCGTCCCAGAACCGGACACCTCCGCCAGGACCCGTCGCCAGCGAGCGTCCGTGTCAAGCCAAGTCGCCCGTGACAACTTCCCCCTTGACAATCCCCTCCTGCAGCGCAATAATGCCACGTATTAAGAAAGAAGCGGCAAAGAGGTCGGCTTCTTACCTGTAACTTCAGTTCCTTTCGCATATTTGCGGAGGATCCAGTTGGTAAGAGCGAGCTCTTTGCCGCTTCTTTTGTTGTGAAAACAATCAACGGATAAGGAGAATATGTTATGTGCTCAATTCTGGGTTACTGCGGCGCATCCGCGCGGAGAGATGATGCCGCTCTTGCACTTTCCAAGACGATTACAAGAGGTCCGGATGATTCCCGGCTGGTGGATACCGGATGCGGATTTCTGGGCTTTAACCGGCTGTCCATCATGGGTCTGACGCCGGAGGGCATGCAGCCGTTTGAACGGGATGGCAGCTATGTCGTCTGCAACGGCGAGATTTACGGCTTCCGCCCGATGAAGGAATATCTGAAGGGCCGCGGATACAGCTTTGTATCGGAAAGCGACTGCGAGATCCTGCTTCCTCTGTATGAGGAGTACGGCGTTGACATGTTCCGTCTTCTGGACGCGGAGTACGCTCTTATTATTTATGATGCGAAGACCAAAGAGTACATTGCTGCCCGGGATCCGATCGGCATTCGTCCTCTTTACTACGGCTATGACAAGGACGGCGTCATTCTCTTTGCTTCTGAGCCCAAGAATCTGATCGAGCTGTGTGACCGGATTCTACCCTTCCCTCCCGGCTGCTATTACAAGGATGGAACCTTCCATACCTACCGCGATCTGACAGCCGTCGATTACTACAACGAGGATGATCTGGAAACCATTTCCAAGAACATTCATGACAAGCTGATGCGCGGCATCGAGAAGCGCCTGGATGCGGATGCACCGGTGGGCTATCTTCTCTCCGGCGGACTGGATTCCTCCCTTGTCTGCGGCGCAGCCGCCAAGCTGATGGACAAGCCTCTGGAGACCTTCTCCATTGGTATGGACATCGACGCCATCGACTTAAAGTACGCAAGACAGGTGGCTGAATATATTCACTCCAACCACCATGAGGTGATTATTACAAGAGATGACGTCATCGGCGCATTAGAGCCCGTTGTCGCCGCCCTTGGAACCTTTGACATTACTACAATCCGTGCCTCCATCGGCATGTACCTTGTGTGCAAATGGATTCACGAGAACACCGATATCCGCGTCGTTCTGACCGGTGAAATCTCCGATGAGCTGTTCGGGTACAAATATACGGATTTCGCTCCCAGCGCGGACGCCTTCCAGAAGGAGGCTGAAAAACGCATTCGTGAGATCAATGTTTACGACGTTCTCCGCGCAGACCGCTGCATCTCGGTGAACTCTCTGGAGGCGCGCGTTCCCTTCGGCGATATTGACTTTGTCGATTATGTCATGCACATTGACCCGGAGAAAAAGCTGAACAAGTACGGCATCGGCAAATACCTTGTCCGTCACGCCTTTGAGGAGGATCAGCTGATTCCCGAATCCATCCTGATGCGTGAAAAGGCTGCTTTCTCGGATGCCGTGGGTCATTCCCTCCGGAACGACCTGATCGAGTACGCAGAATCTCTGTATACCGATGAGGAATTTGAGGAGAAGCGGCAGAAGTACACCCATGCTGCTCCCTTTACCAAGGAGTCGCTTCTGTACCGTGAGCTCTTTGAAAAGTACTATCCGGGCCAGAGCCAGATGATTCCGGATTTCTGGATGCCGAATAAGAGCTGGGAGGGCTGCAACGTCAACGATCCCTCCGCTCGTGTGCTCTCCAACTACGGCGCATCGGGAGAATAATTCCCGGCCGCTGTTGCGTTTGGTAGTTCGCGGTTCTCCGCGGAACCGCTTACTATACATATTCTCTATTTTCTTTTATTCGCCAAAAAGCCGACGCCCTCCAGCGCCGGCTTTTTGGTATTCAATGCACCAGTATTTGCTCTGCCATCTGAATCTGTTCCTTCGTCGGAGGATCGATACCCTCCAGCGGATAGGCGATACCGAGCTTTTCATACTTGGCAATGCCCATCGTATGGTATGGCAGAACCTCCACCCGATCCACGCAGTCCGGATCAATTTCACGCAGATGATCGATGAAGCTCCGAAGCCTCTTGAGGTCCTCCTCATCCGTTGTAATCCCCGGCACCAGCACATGGCGGATCCACATTTTCTTCCGATGAACCGCCAGATAGATGGCCAGATCCAGAATATTATCATTGACCCATCCAGTCAGTTCCTTATGCTTTTTCCGATCAATCTGCTTGATGTCCAGAATAAACAGATCCGTCACCTGCATCAGGCGGTCAAACTTCTCCAATACCATGGGATCTTCCGAAAAAGGCTGTCCGGATGTATCCAGGGCGGTGTGTACGTTCTTTTCCTTTGCCAGTCGGAAAAGCTCCGTCACATATTCCATCTGCAGCATCGACTCTCCGCCGCTGACGGTGATGCCGCCGCCGTTTTTCCAGTAATTGTGATACCGCCACGCCTTTTCAAACGTCTCCCTGGCAGTTTCCGTGTATACACCCTCACAGGTATCTCCCCAGGTTTCCGGGTTGTGACAGTATTTGCAGCGCATGCGACATCCCTGCAGGAATACGATGTAGCGGACGCCCGGTCCATCCACCGCGCCAAAGGTTTCGATACTGTTGATTCTGCCCTGCACGTTGTTCTGACTCATGTTTCCTCCCTATGGTGCCTTTTGCTTATTACAGCAAAGCAGGAGTCCTGCCGAAGAGGCAAGGCTCCTGCGTAAGACCGTATTTCGTATTACGCTCTTTTCTTCGAAAATCGCTTCATACTCATGTTTGGCGGGTCTCAATGTCAAAACTCCTCTCGAGAGCAAGCTCTCGTCGGAGTTTTGAACCTTTCGACCCTGGTATTACATCTTGTCGTGGAAGGTTCTGGAGATTACGTCCTCCTGCTGCTCTCTGGTCAGAGAGATGAACTTAACAGCATAGCCGGATACACGGATGGTGAAGTTCGCGTACTCAGGCTTTTCCGGATGCTCCATAGCGTCCAGAAGCTTATCCTTGCCGAATACGTTGACGTTCAGGTGGTGTGCACCCTGATCGAAGTAGCCGTCCATTACGTTCACAAGGTTCTTGGAGCGCTCCTCATCGTCATGGCCCAGTGCACCCGGGTTCATGGTCTGTGTATTGGAGATGCCGTCCAGAGCCCAGTGATACGGGAGCTTGGTCAGCGAGTTCAGGGAAGCCAGAAGGCCGCTCTGCTCTGCGCCGTAGGACGGGTTAGCGCCGGGAGCCAAAGGAGTCCAAGCGCGGCGTCCGTCAGGCATATTGCCGGTGAACTTACCGTAAACCACGTTCGAGGTAATGGTAAGGATGGACGTTGTTGCCTCAGAGTTACGATAGGTGTGGTGCTTCTTGATCTTCTCCAGGAAGGAGTGCAGAAGCCATACACCGATCTCGTCTGCACGGTCATCATCGTTGCCGTACTTCGGGAAGTCTCCCTCGATCTCGTAATCCTGTGCCAGACCGTTCTCATCGCGGATGACCTTTACCTTTGCGTACTTGATGGCGCTCAGGGAGTCGATTACGTGAGAGAAGCCTGCAATACCGGTTGCAAAGGTGCGGCGTACATCGGTATCGATGAGAGCCATCTCTGCAGCCTCGTAGTAGTACTTGTCATGCATATACTGGATCAGGTTCAGGATGTTGACATACAGACCTGCCAGCCAGTCCAGCATCAGATCGTACTTCTTCATAACCTCATCGTAATCGAGGTACTCAGAAGTAATCGGTGCGTATGCCGGTCCTACCTGCTTGCCGTTCTTCTCATCGATACCGCCGTTGATCGCGTACAGAAGGCACTTTGCAAGGTTTGCACGAGCGCCGAAGAACTGCATCTCCTTACCGGTCTGTGTTGCGGATACGCAGCAGCAGATGGAGTAATCATCGCCCCATACCGGCTTCATAACATCATCATTCTCATACTGGATAGAGGATGTTGTTACGGAGATCTTAGCCGCATACTTCTTGAAGTTCTCCGGCAGGTGGCTGCTGTAGAGAACGGTAAGGTTCGGCTCCGGAGACGGTCCCATGTTCTCCAGTGTGTGGAGGAAACGGAAGTCGTTCTTGGTAACCATGGAACGGCCATCCATGCCAATACCGCCGACCTCAAGCGTAGCCCAAACCGGGTCGCCGGAGAACAGCTCATTGTAGGACTTAATGCGGGCGAACTTCACCATACGGAACTTCATGGTGATGTGGTCAACCAGCTCCTGTGCCTGCTCCTCGGTCAGAGTTCCCTCTGCCAGATCGCGGTTGATGTAGATATCAAGGAACGTAGAGATACGGCCGACGCTCATAGCTGCGCCGTTCTGGGTCTTGATCGCTGCAAGATAGCCAAAGTACAGCCACTGTACAGCTTCCTTCGCATTGCGTGCAGGAGCGGAGATGTCATAGC
>CAVBQH010000204.1:0-4522 GCA_963597485.1 Acutalibacteraceae bacterium | reverse complement strand
AGCGCCGCAAGTACGCCGATGCAGCCGCGGTTTTTTATGCCTCCCTGAAGGTGCTTTTATTCACCTGTCTCGGAGGCTTTCTTCTGTGCTGGGGAGGAACTTTTCTTCTTCACAACACCTTATCGGCAGCGGTTTTGCGCATGTTCCTTCCGGCGGTGTTCCTGTATCCTTTTCCAGGGCTTTTTCAGGGACTTCTTATGGGGATCGGGACGACAAAGTCCGGCCGCATTGCAACGCTCATGCCCTGGGCTCTGGCAATCGGTACATTTACGGCCGGCGGCATATTGTCCGTCACCGGCTATAACAGAGGCGTAAAGGTTGGCGCACTTCTTCGAAATGATTCCATGTGCTACGTCTATGCCGCCTGCGGCATGGCGACCGGTGTTTGCGTCATTGTCTGCGCGGTATTGTTGATGGGGGCCGTGGCCGGTTTTCTTTCCCTTCGCTCCCTGCAGCGAAGTCACAGGTTTCGGCAGGATGACCTGTTCCGCACCGATGGAAGAGAGGGTGCGGCAGAGCTTTTTGCCTATTGCCTTCGGCACCTTACCCTGGCACTATCCCTGCCGCTGTTCCCGGCGGCGGCTGTCCTTATAGGGGTACGACTTTGGATGAGCTCCCAGGGCGTCCGTTCCAATACGCTGGCATCGTATTGGGGCGGCTTTGTCGGGATCGGGCTTCCGGTTTGCGCAGGTCTTGCCATTCTTGCGGCAATGCCGTTCACCGCACTTGCCATGCAGGTTGTACGTACATGGCAGGCCGGGAAAAAGAAAGCCATGCGCATGCGGCTTTCCCTGCTGCTGCGGCTCTCGGGCTATCTTGGCATTCCGATGTCGGCTTTTGTTTTTGCAGCGGCGAAAGAAATTGCGGCCATGTTCCATGCGCTGACGTTTAAGGCGGAGGAATCGGCTATTTTATCTCTGAAGTCCGGAAGCTTTCTGATCTTCCTTTTGCAGACGATTATTCTGGTGCTGATTGTGTACTGGAACTGCAATGGACGGAGAATGATCTTCCTGGCCGGATGCGTTTCATTTTTTACCGCTATCGTCCTGCAAGTCCTCCTGCACCTGTTCGGCGTTGGCATAACAATGAATATGTGGCCGCTGGATATCATGGCTGCTGTATTTTTGGCTGCGCTGTACATCGGCGGACATTCCCTGTTCGGCAGGCTGGATTCCACCTTCTGGTATGACGATCTGCTGATCGCTGCATGTGCAGGCATTGCCGCGATTCCCCTGATCCTTCTCAACGATTATCTGATTCTGGTGATGCCGGCAGCGGTGGCGTTCGTGCTGATGCTGGCCGTGTACTGGGTCCTTTATGTGGTGCTCAGCATCCTTCTTCATGCGGCGGATCTGCTTAATATGCACCGGATTCCTTTGGGCGGATGGATTTATGATATTGCGGTGATTCTGGGCTACGCGGATCCGGAAGAGGACGAAGAAGATGAGTAGGGGACGGGCAGGGCATACGGATTACAATTCCTGCCTTGTGAAATCTAAGGGGACAGAAAAGGCGTCGCAGCAGGCAGAGCCTGCCGGAACCTGCTCGCTCCTTATTATTGGCGGCGGCATGGCAGGACTTACGGCTGCGATTTATGCAGCGCTTTCGTGGGAGGCTGCAACGCCGTTTAACATTGTCCTTTTGGATGCAAACAAAGAACCCGGAAAAAAGCTCCTGGTGACCGGAAACGGGCGCTGCAACATCACGAATCTCGTGCAGAATGCGGACTGTTACCGCAGCAGTGCCGGGGATGCTCTCAAGGATTCCTTTTTCTGCGATTGCGCAGCCTGGCCGGAGCAGCTGCTGGAATTTCTGCACAGCGAGCTTGACGTTTTGACGCATGACCGGCAGGGGTATGTCTATCCTCGCAGCGATCAGGCATCAACCATTCAAAAGGCGCTCCTTCGGAAAGCCATCGTCCTTGGCATTCAGATCCTGTCCGGCGTGCGGGCAACATCGGTGGCCGCGCGCCTGGATGAAAACGGGCGCAGGAAGTTTCTGGTTACGGCATCCGGTCTTCCTTCCGGAAAGTCCATTCGGGCCGATTCCGTCATTCTGGCAACAGGCGGCATGGTCTCCGAGGCGTATGGATGCACCGGTGATGGATACCGGCTTGCACAGTCGCTCGGGCATCCGGTGACCAGACGGTTTCCTTCGCTTTGCATGCTTCTATCAACGGATCCCGGTCTGCAGCGTCTGGCAGGTGTGCGCACGACAGGAGAAATTCGCCTGTATTCTGACGGACAGATGCTCGCATCAAGCAGAGGCGAGCTGCAGTTTACTGCAGAGGGTATCAGCGGGATTCCGACCTTTCAGGTGTCCAGATATGCTGCGGAAGCTAAGGGGAACCACACTGTGACGGCTGTCATTGATTTTCTTCCGGAGCTCTCAGATGCACAGTGGGAGCAAATCTGCAGGCAGCGGCTGGGAAAAGCCTGTGAAGAGATTTCTGCCGTGCAGCAGGCCGTTTTGGAAAATCGCCCCATATGGGGAACGTCCCTTCTGCAGGAGTTTCTCTTGGGACTCGTACCGGATAAGACGGCGGCGTTTCTTATTGACCGCTGCGGCGAGGTTCCGGAACGAAAGCTCTATAAGCTACCGCATCCGGAGCAGACACTTCGCCGCCTCCTTGACTTGGTGCGACATGCCGAGTTCACAGTTACCGGGACGCCCGGCTTTGAAAAAGCACAGGTGACGGCCGGCGGCGTTTCCCTTTCCGGTATTGATGCCGGCATGGAATCGACGAAGGTTCCCGGCCTGTACCTGGCCGGTGAGCTTCTGGATGTTGACGGAATCTGCGGCGGCTATAATCTTACCTTTGCGTTCCATTCCGGATCGGCTGCAGGGAAAAGTGCAGCGAGACGCCTGATGAAGGAGAACGGAGACAACAAGTGCTCGAACTAAGTCAATTAAAGCTTCCCTGCGGCACAGACCGCACAATGCTGGAAAGTAAAATACGAAAACAGCTCCGCCTCCCGGCGGGCGCAGAGATGACCTACCGCATTACTCGCCACGCTGTCGATGCCAGAAAAAAGCCGGTTCTTTGGGATGTGTACACGCTGCAGATTCAGCTTTCCTCTCAAAAGGCCGAGGACCGGGTCCTTTCAAAGGCCGGGAAGGCAGGAACATCTCTTCGCAGAAAGGAACCGGTTATCTACCGGTTTCCGGCTCCGGAGGGAGAGGTGCTACAGCACCCTCCGGTTGTTGTTGGGTTCGGTCCGGCTGGTATTTTTGCCGGATTGATGCTGGCAAGAGCAGGCTACGCCCCGATCATACTGGAGCGCGGGCAGTGCATGGAGGAGCGCACAAGGAGTGTAGAGACATTCTGGGAAAGCGGTGCGTTAGACCCGGATTCGAACATTCAGTTCGGCGAGGGCGGAGCCGGAACCTTCTCTGACGGCAAGCTTACGTCCAATGTGACCGACAAGGCCGGACGCGTACAGGAGGTCATAGAGACCTTTATAAAAGCGGGAGCCCCGGAGGATATTGCCTATGAGCAGATTCCGCACATCGGCACAGACCGGCTCCGGGACGTGATTCGCACGCTTCGAGGTGAAATCTGCCGGCTGGGCGGACAGATCCGGTTTGATACCTGTGTAAGAGATCTTTCCGTTGAGGACGGTAGGCTGCAGGGACTGTGGATTCAGACCCGCGGCGAGGAGAGCACTGCCTTTCTTCCGGCAGAAGCCGTCATTCTGGCTCCGGGCCACAGTGCAAGGGATACCATTCGGATGCTAAAATGCCGCAATGTGCCCATGGAGGCCAAAAACTTCGCGGTAGGCTTTCGCGTTTCACATCCGCAGCAGCTGATCAACTATAGTCAGTACGGCATTTCTGATCCGGATGAGCTTGCCCGACTTCATCTGACGCCGGCGAGCTATAAGCTGACCGCAAGGGCCTCTGACGGCAGGGGCGTGTATTCCTTCTGCATGTGTCCGGGCGGATTTGTTGTGAATGCGTCCTCTGAGCCGAAAAGACTTGCCGTAAACGGAATGAGCGACTATAAAAGAGATGCGGCGCGTGCCAACAGTGCCATTGTCATGACGGTGGATCCAAAGGACTTTGGAGGCTCGTCTGTTCTGGATGGACTTGCTTTTCAGGAGAAGCTGGAGGAACGGGCCTACGCACTGGCCGCTGGCAGTGTTCCGGTCCAGCGCTTTGCTTCCTTCATGGCCGGGCAAATGGATGCCGGCATTCCCTCCTCAAGGGAACTTTGCATCAAGGGCGCCTCTGCACCGGCACCGCTCCATACACTGCTTCCTGCGGATCTGACAGAGGATTTCAAGGAAGGCATGCAGCAATTCGGACAGAAAATGCCGGGATATGACGGCGAGGATTGCTATGTCATCGGTCTTGAATCGCGCACAAGCTCTCCGGTCCGCATCCTTCGGGGAGAGGACGGAGCATCCCGGGTAGCCGGTCTTTTCCCGTGCGGAGAGGGCGCCGGATATGCCGGCGGCATCATGTCGGCCGCCGTTGACGGAATCCGTATGGCGGAGAAGGTGGCTCTGCGGTTCAGACC
>CAVBQH010000203.1:0-4523 GCA_963597485.1 Acutalibacteraceae bacterium | reverse complement strand
GAATATACAGTTTGAGAATGCAACATGATGGCGTTCAAAGATTTTGACGTACTTTGTTGAAAAGGAGAAGGGTGAGCATATGAATGATCGTGGACGTTGTATCCGATTTGTTGCGTTCTTACTTTTGGCGCTGTTGTTTTCGTGCGTTATTGGTCCGAAGGTGTCCAATCCGGATACGTATGAATATCTGACAAATTCGCTGGATGAAAAGAAAAATAATGTGGAGAAACTGGCCGGGGCTGCGGCTGGAGCAAGTGCGGTGATTACCTTGATGCCGGGGGATTTTGGAACACCGATTGCAGACAAATTGGTGGATCTTTCGGGCTGTTTTCTGGTTATTTTATGCGCGGTATATGTTGAAAAATTTCTGGTCTCCATGACTGGTGTTTTGTTCCTTGGTGTTTTGCTCCCAATTGGTCTTATTTTGACTGCTGCAGGGGAATACACGGGGGAATCAGTGAAATCGTTTGGACACAAGATCATTGCACTTGCGATGATTTTGGTGTTGTTGGCACCGACCAGCATCATGGTGTCTGACTTGATCGAACAGCAGCATAGAACGGAAATTCAGCAAACAATTGATGCGATGGATAGTGAGGTCTCCAATATTCAAGGTGCTGCGGATCAGGCGGACAGCGATAATTCGTCTGTATGGAGCCAGTTCATTCAGTCAGTGAAGGGCGGAAGCGAGGCGCTTTTGGAAAAGCTTCAGGATGTCTTGAACAGCACAGTGGATTTGGTTGCTATTTATATAGTGACATCCTGCATTGTGCCGGCAGCGTGCTTTTTTGTGGGCATATGGCTGATCAAGATGTTGTTTCAGCTGGATACGCCGAATGTAGTTAAAATTGTATCGGATGAAAAGGAACACTTGCGGATATCGGAGCATCATCGCTTACCGGCAAAACATGCAAGGCCGAAGGACGATAATGCCTGCGACCTGTGATAGAATACAGGCATGACAGAGATTACGATTTCGGTGCGTGGCCTGGTGGAGTTTCTGCTCCGGGGCGGCGACATGGACAACCGAACAGGCGGCGGATCGGAAGAGGCGATGGCAGCGGGTTCCCGGATGCATCGCAAGCTTCAGGATGCAGCGGAGGGCGATTACAGGCCGGAGGTTCCGCTGGAGGTGCTCTGGCGGTATCCGCTGAACGAGAATACGGAAAATATAGAAGGCGCACTTTCATCAGAGGAAAGTGCGCCTGTTTGTGATACAGAGCTTTGTTTAAGGACGCAAGGTGAGCGGGAGAAGCAGGAAGATACCATCGGCGATACGAACGCGCTCTGTGTCCACCTGCAGGGACGGGCGGACGGAATCTATCATGGAACAAATCCGGAACAGACAAAAGGCTTGTGGACGATTGACGAAATCAAAACAACCTATCGGCCGCTGCGGAGAATCAAAGCCCCGGACCCCGTCCACCTGGCACAGGCAAAATGCTACGCATGGATGTATGCCAGCCAGAATCACCTGGAGAAGATCTGTGTCCGCATGACCTACTGTAATCTCCTGACGGAGGGAGTACGGCACTTTTATGAAGAAAGCTCCATGGAAGAGCTGACAGAGTGGTTTCTTACCCTGATGGAGCAGTACCGCCCCTGGGCGGAATTTACAGCCGGCTGGCAGGAGAAGCGGCAGGAGAGCATTCATCAGCTGACGTTTCCGTATCCGTACCGGGAGGGACAAAAGGAGCTGGCAGCCGGTGTCTATCGGACCATTGTGCACGGCAGAAAGCTCTTTCTGGAGGCTCCGACCGGAACGGGGAAAACCATTTCCACACTGTTTCCGGCGGTAAAGGCGGTGGGAGAGAGGAAGGCAGACCGGATCTTCTACCTGACAGCGAAGACGGTGACGGCTGCCGGTGCGGAGGGAGCTGTTGCCTCAATGCGGACAAAGGGGCTCTCCTGCAAAAGCGTGCTCCTTACCGCCAGGGAGAAGGTATGCATCCTGGACAAGCCGGACTGCAACCCGGACAGCTGCGAGCGGGCAAAGGGGCATTTTGACCGCATCAATGCAGCCATTTATGCGTTGATTACAAATGAGGACAGTTTTACGCGCGAGACGATCGCAGCCTATGCGGAGAAATATAAGGTCTGTCCGTTTGAGCTGGCCTTGGATGTGAGCCTTTTCTCAGACGTCATCATTGGAGATTACAATTATCTCTTTGATCCGCATGCCTATCTGCGGCGCTTTTTCGCAGAGGGATCGGGAGGACAGCGATACATCTTCCTCATTGATGAGGCCCATAATCTGGTGGATCGAGGCAGGGAAATGTACAGCGCCGCCCTTCCGCGGAGAGATGTTGCGCAGCTGCGCAGCAAAGTGAAGAATGTCTGGCCGGTATTATATAAAAAGCTTGGGCGACTCTCCAGAAAGATGCGTGAGCTTGTCAGAACACAGGGAGAGGAGATCGAAGAAGCCAGTATCCTTCACTGCGACATGCACGAGCTGGGCGGACTTGTCGTAGAGGCGGATAATGAAATCTCCGGAATTCTGAGCGATCAGCGCATCGCCAGCCAGTCGGGGAAGCTTCGGAACGACCCTCAAAGAGAGGAGAAGCAGGCCTTGCAGACAGAGCTTCTGGATTTTTATTTCATGCTGGATCATTTCTGCATGATTTACCAGGAGCTGGATGAGCGGTATGTCACTTATTTTCAAAAAGATGGGAAGGAGATTACGGCGCATCTGCGGTGCATGGACCCGTCGAAAAAGCTGCAGGAATGCATGGACCTGGGACGCGCGTCGGTGCTGTTCTCGGCGACGCTGCTGCCGATCACCTATTACAAGGCGCTTCTGGGCGGTACAGCAGAGGATTATGAGATTTATGCGCATTCGGTATTCGATAAGCGCCGGCAGGGACTGTATCTGGTAAGAGACCTTACCAGCAAATATCAGGCGAGAAATGAGGCAACCTATGCGGCAATAGCTGAGTGCATTGCAGCGGTAGTGTCAAAGCGAAACGGAAATTATATGGCGTTTTTTCCGTCCTATTCATTTCTGCAGAGGGTAGCGGAGAAAATAGAGGGCCTCCTGCCGGAGGAGGCTACCCTGCTGCTGCAGCGCTCCGGCATGCAGGAGCAGGAGCGAGAAGAGTTCCTCGGCAGATTTCAGGAGGTTTCGGATGAAAGGACGCTCTTGGGGTTCTGTGTGCTGGGCGGGATTTTCAGCGAGGGAATCGATCTCAAGCGGGATGCGCTCATTGGTGTTATGATCGTCGGGACAGGAATTCCGCAGATATGCACGGAAAGGGAGTTGCTGAAGGAATATTTTGATGAAAGAGGGGTCAGCGGTTATGATTATGCATATCGGTTTCCGGGAATGAATAAGGTACAGCAGGCGGCAGGGCGTGTGATTCGGACCAGCGAGGATCTTGGTATTGTGGTGCTGATCGATGAGAGGTTTGTAACACCGGCGTGCAGGCGGCTTTTTCCGGCGGAGTGGTCACAGGCGCAGATCACGGATAGCCACAGTGTGGCCAGACTGGCAGAGCGGTTCTGGGATGAGTGGCTGTAGTAAATAATTGTCTGAATTATATGAATTCGCTGAAAGAGAACGACAATTTAAAAATGACAATATGAGCGTTAAACGGGTAAAAACGTTGCAAAATGTGGATAAGTCTGTGGATAATGTGGATTATTCGCAAAAACAGACGTTGGAAAATGATGGATACATGATCGAATAGACAGAAAATATAACGCGTGACAGAACGGGTACAGTGCAATGGTATCAGCGGGAGTGGAGCTGGGATCGTTGGGGTTTTAGAATCAATCGAATCCGTCACTAATCAATGCAGGGAAAGGATGAAGAGAATATGTGGGCAGAAGAAAGTGTAATGTATCAGATTTATCCGCTGGGAATGTGCGGCGCTCCCTTTGAAAACGATGGGAAGCCGGAGCACCGCATCCTGCGCGTGCTGGACTGGATTCCGCATCTGCAGAAGCTTGGAGTTACAGCGGTGCTGTTTAATCCGCTCTTTGAATCAGATACGCACGGATACAATACCAGGGATTACCGGAGGGTAGATACGCGCCTTGGAACCAACGAGGATTTTAAGAAAGTTTGCGAGGCTCTGCACGAAGCGGGAATGAAAATCTACCTTGACGGCGTGTTCAACCATGCCGGACGCGGATTCGGCCCCTTTCAGGATGTGTTGCAAAAGCGCTGGGACAGCGCGTATAAGGACTGGTTCTATCTGAATCTGGATGGAAATGATGCCTATAACGACGGCCTTTGGTACGAGGGCTGGGAAGGCAACTACGACCTTGTGAAGCTGAACCTGGACAACGAGGCGGTGCGCAGCTACCTCCTGGAGAGTGTCGGTATGTGGATCGACGAGTTCGGCATTGACGGGCTCCGATTGGACGTTGCCTATATGCTGAACCGGAATTTCCTGAAGGCTCTTCGCTGGTATGTCGACCAGAAAAAGCCGGAGTTCTATCTGATTGGTGAGATTCTGGGAGGGGATTATAAGCAGATCGTCAATCCGGAGATGTGCGACAGTGCCACAAACTACGAATGC
>CAVBQH010000202.1:0-4551 GCA_963597485.1 Acutalibacteraceae bacterium | reverse complement strand
GTATGATGCAGTCAGCGGCTATTACTACCTTTTCGTCTCCTATGGGAGCCTGACAGCCAACGGCGGCTACCAGATCCGGCTCTTCCGCTCCGAGAATCCGGATGGACCGTACGAGGACGCGGCCGGTCAGACGCTCGGCTACTCCGATCACGAGAAGTACGGCGTCAAAATGATGGGCAATTACACGTTCCCGACGCTGGATACGACATACATGGCACCCGGTCACAACTCGGCCTTTGAGGACACAGACGGCAAGCTCTATCTGGTCTACCATCAGCGCTTTTCAGACCAGGGCGAGACCCACGAGCCGCGGGTGCATCAGCTCTTCCGCACGGCAAGCGGATGGCTGGTCGCTGCGCCCTTTGAGACGAATGGGGAGACAATTTCGGAAAGCGGCTATGCGCTTAGTGACGTAATCGGCTCGTACTATGTGGTGAACCACGGAACGGATATCTCGGATGCGGTGCCGGAGGATGTGCTGCTCTCCCTCCAGCCGGACGGCGGGATTTATGTGGTGGAGGATGCTGAGGCTGCGGGCGGTGCGTCAGAGAAAAAGACTACAGACACCTCCTCAAGCGGTTCATCCGGAGATACCAAGGAGGAAAAGGCCGTGCGGGCGAATTCCGCGGTCACACTGGGCGAGAAATGCGGATCCTTCTCTCTGACAGAGGATTCGCCGTATGTCACGCTGACAATCGATGATGCGGCCTACGAGGGCGTGATGATCCAGATGCAGGACGAAGCCGACAATCCGGTGATGTGCTTCACCGCCTGCGGGGAGAACAATGAGACTGTGTGGGGCGTGCACTATCTGGTGGAATAAAAATTGACCGAGCGAAGAACGCAAACGGGATCGACCGAAAGGCTGATCCCGTTTTTATTACTCACCTCTTATCCCGGTCCACAAACTCCAGTGCAATCGTTCCAACGGCAATGTACAATGCCGCAAATCCAATCAGAACACCCCAGCACAGAAGGATATTCAGCGGATCCGCATTGTACAGTGCGCTCTGCATAGACTGAGCCGATTCGTATTTAATCTGATCCACCATATTGTTGTCGCGCAGCATCTGCAAGAGGAGTTTCCCATCCTCTGACTGATTGCCAAGCTTCTGCAGCTGATTCCAGGCAGAATTCGACGGGAGCGTATTGTAGCGTGCCAGGGAACAGATGCAGCGAATGCCCCACTTGGCCACAGTAATATCCGCAAGCTTCGCCACCTTGCCGTGCAGCGGAAATGCAACATCCGAAAAGAGCATCTGCAGCATCAAAAGGAACGGTACAATGCTCATTGCCGCCTCCGTGGTGCGCACAATGCACGACACCATGAGCGCCAGCATGTCGGCCGAGAAGGTGATCAGAAACATCGTAACAATGATATCCGTTTCCGTCGTTTCAAAAATAAGGCTCCCTTCCGGATAGGCCAGCCCCTTCAATCGGAATATTCCTTCGAAAATCAGGACCTGCAGCTCACAGATGATGGCCTGGTAGATCACCTGGGCCGCCATGTAGGCCGTAATGTGGAGTCCTGCCCGGTGTTCCCTTTTCAGAATGTCGCGCTCCTTGCACACCATCTGGATGGAATTGAAGAAGCCGTTCCAGATGCACACACAGGCAAAGGCCAATGCGCCGATCTTCGCACCCTCCATGGATTTGAACATGTTAAGTCCGACTACGTAGCTGACCAGCAAGGCAATGACGGCGGACATGATCAGCACCTTCCAGTGCCGTTCATACATGAACAGACGGAATAGCTTGCCCAGGTAGATCCCCGTCTGCTGCACGCGGGTGACATGCTCGTAGTCCTCCTGCTGCTCCAGACTTTCGATAATCTTACGCTGCCGTTCCTCTTCCTTCTGCGCACGCTTTTGCTGCATGCGTGCCCGGAAGGTCTCCGGCGCAGCTAACTTCTTCTGATCCTCCTTTTCCAGATCGTTTTTATTTGAACAAGCTTCTTCACCATCTTTCGACACAGACTGCACAGCCTGCAGTTCCTCCTGCGCCTGTTCGGTCATCTCACCGGCCAGTTTGAAAATGTCCGCAGCAGCCTTCTGTCTTTCCTCGGAAAGAGCCTGGTACCTTGCAATATAGGTATCCGCTTCCCCCAGTCCGCCCTCGGTCCTGGCATTCACTGCACGGATCACCTGCTCCATCGTCTCCACGCCGAAAAACGAACGACACTCCTGCACCGGTCCATAAAAGGCCAGGCGCCCGGCGCCGGAGGCACTCTCCTTCGCCAGCACCAGCACCTGATCGAACAGGTCTATTGCACGGTCCGGCTGGTGAGTGATCACCATGACTATCTTGCCTTGATCCGCGATCGCCCGGAGCCGTTCCATAAGATCTCTTGCCATGACGCCGTCCAGTCCCGAATCCGGCTCATCCAGAATGAACAGGGACGGATCAGAAATATACTCCACGCCGATGGAAAGGCGTTTTCTCTGACCGCCGGATAGCTTGGAAACGTGCGAATCGGCAAACTCCGACAGTCCGAATCGTTCCAATGTCTCCTGCACACGGACTCTTTTCTCTGGCTCCGAAATGTCCATAGACAGCCGCATCTGCGCAGCGTTTAACAGCGTAGCCGCCACGGTATCGTCACCGCGCAGAAGATCTGACTGCGGGACAAAGCCGATGCTGTACTTGATGCGATCGTAGTTTTTGTAGACATCGGTGCCGCCCAGACTGATTGTGGCCTGTGCCTTTTCATAGCCGGTAACGGCATTGACAAAGGTGGTCTTGCCCGCACCGGACCCGCCCAGGATCAGAACCATATTTCCGGGGCCGATGTCCATCGCAATGTCTCTTAGAAGCGTCACCTTGGTCGTTCCATGGTAGGTGGTGCGCTTATTAATTCGAATGGAAAGCGTGTCGCCCGTCTGCTGCGGTGCGGTCTGATTGTCCTGCATAGGATTCCCTCTCTTCTTCTGATTATAAGAAGAACCGGGAACTCCAACCCTGGAATTCCCGGTTCCTATTCGATCACTGCCGGAGAAGGGACTCGAACCCTCACACCCTCACGGATAACAGATTTTGAGTCTGTCGCGTCTACCATTCCGCCACTCCGGCAAAAGCATCTCTGCACTGTAACGTGCAGAGATCAGTATATCACTGGCAAAGCCGGGATGCAAACTCTGTTTGATCAAAAGTTGCAAAATAATCCTTCAGCGTTTCTGCACGGCGGATTTCCTTCACCGTCCCATCCTCCCTGAGCAGCAGCTCTGCGCTCCAAAGGCGGCCGTTGTAGTTGTATCCCATAGCAAAGCCGTGCGCCCCTGTGTCATGAATGTAGAGAAGATCGCCCATCGCAATCTCCGGCAGCTCGCGGTCAATGGCGAACTTGTCGTTATTTTCGCAGAGGGATCCGACGACATCGTAGGTATGATCGCAGGGGGCCTCTTCCTTGCCCAGCACGGTGATGTGATGGTAGGAGCCGTACATCGCCGGACGCATCAGGTTGGCTGCGCAAGCATCCACACCGATGTACTCCTTGTAAATATGCTTCTCATGGATTGCCCTGGTGACCAGTGCGCCGTAGGGAGCCAGCATAAAGCGCCCCATCTCCGTGTAAATCGCGCAGTCCCCCATGCCGGCCGGCACGAGGATCTCATCATATACCTTGTGAACGCCCTCACCGATTGCGCGGATGTCGTTGTCCTCCTGATCCGGTCGATAGGCAACGCCTACGCCGCCGGAAAGATTGACGAAAGCAAAACGAATATCCAGCGTCTCATGCAGTTCCTTCACGAGCTCAAAGAGCTGCCCCGCCAGCTGCGGATAATATTCATTGGTCACAGTATTGGAGGCAAGGAAGGCATGAATGCCGAAGTGCTGCACGCCGTGCGCTTTGAGGCGCGCGTAAGCTTCGAACAGCTGCTCTCTTGTCATGCCGTACTTGGAATCGCCGGGATTATCCATGATGCCGTTGCTCATCTGGAACACGCCGCCCGGGTTGAACCGGCACGACATCGTCTCCGGGAAGGTCTCACCGAAGAGCTTCTCGAGTGTGTCGATGTGGGTAATGTCATCGAGGTTGATGATGCCGCCCAGCTCCCGTGCCTTTATATACTCCTCATCCGGCGTCTCATTGGAGGAGAACATGATGTGCTCTCCTGTGCTGCCTACGGCCTCCGACATGACCAGCTCCGCCATAGAGGAGCAGTCAAAGCCGAAGTCATAGTCCTGCATGATCTGCATGATGTACGGATTCGGCGTCGCCTTCACGGCAAAATACTCGCGAAATCCCGGGTTCCAGGCAAATGCCTCCTTTACAGCCTGGCAGTTCGCGCGAATCCCTTTCTCGTCATAGATGTGAAACGGCGTAGGGTGATCCTGTGTGATAGCCACAGCCTGATCCTTACTTAAAAACGGTATCTTTTTCATCCGATGTCCCTCATAAGTTACTATTTTTAAAGCGAATTATCCTCGACAAACTGTGATCTGTCAACCAGGTTTGCAGCCAAGCCGTAATCTCCAGCTCCGCCGTGATCCGTCGCTTGGCAAGCGTGTCGATAAAAATGTACTCACACATCCGGAATCTGCCAGTCGATG
>CAVBQH010000201.1:0-4594 GCA_963597485.1 Acutalibacteraceae bacterium | reverse complement strand
GTCCTGCATAGATGGAGATGGTCAGCACGTAGATCGTGGTCGGCTTGATCAGAGGAAGCGTGATGTAGCGAAGCCGCTGCCAGCTGTTGGCGCCGTCGATCTCAGCAGACTCATACATGGATTTATCAATAGACTTAAGGCCTGACATAAAGTACAGGGTATTCACTCCGGTCCATCTCCAGCAGCAAAGGACAAGGAGTGCAATCTCGGATGTCCACTTGACCTTCAGCCATTTGAAGGCAGGGAGCCCGAGTGCTGCCATCAGAACGTTCATCTGTCCGGTCTTGTACTCGGTGAACATCAGGCGGAACAGCGTACCGGAGATAACGACAGAGGTCAGAGCCGGCACGTACATCATAGCCTTCCAGACGCCCTTGGCCTTCACAATGTTGCCGTCCATCATCACGGCATACAGAAGGGGGAAGGGAATCAGAAGTGCACAGGTGAAGACGGTGTACTCCACGCTGTTGAGAATTGCTGTATGGAATACCTTGTCCGTCAGCAGCTTCTGGAAATTCTTGAGTCCTACAAATTCCTTCGTGATTGCTCCGATATCCTGTGTCGACATGATAAAGGCCGAGATCAAAGGATAGACCCAGAAAATTGCGAAGCAAATGATGAAGGGTGCGACAAAGACATAGGGCGCAACCTTCTGTGAATATAGAAATCCACCGCCGCTCTTCTTCTTATCCATCGTAATGTCCTTCCTGAAACAAATCGTGTTCGTGTGTTTCTCTTACATATATCCGTTCAGCACCTGCCGCATTGGAATTTCAAGCCTTCGAAGCGGCGTGCCAAGCAGGCTGCCTTATAACAAAAGTGGGAGGGCCCTGTAGCTTTTCAGGGCTTTCGGGCTCTCCCACTTTACTGTCGGTACATTGTTATACATCGTCATTCGTTAGCCGGCTTTATGAACCGGTCTCTATCCCGTAAACGCTGTACCGGATATTTCTATTTACTGTTCGGCGTCGACCGCATCCTGCAGCTCCTGCAGTGCCTCGTCTACGTCCATGTTCTCTTCGAGAATCTCATTGAGTGTGGTGTTGCATACATACTCGTTGATGGTAGGAGAAATCTTCACCGTCATAACGGTGCCGATCTGATCCTTGATGCTGGCAAGAACATCGTACGGATAGTTGCGGAAGAACTGGTTGTACTGGTTGCTGTCATCGTGTGCGAATGCATCATCGGTCCAAAGGGAGGTGTTGCAAACGTCGAATCCAAGGTCATCCCAGATCATCTGCTCGCCCTCCGGAGACATCTTTGCAAAGCAAAGGAAGTCTGCCGCAAGAGCGGTGTCAGCTGCCTGCTGAGTTACAACCGTGCCGGTTCCGCCGATACCAACGGAGCAGTCCTGACCCTCTTCGAATACAGGGCACTTTGCGATGTACCAGTTGCCCTTTTCCTCAGGCATATAGTTGGTGAAGCGGCTCATGTACCACATTGCCTTCGGGAAGGAAACAATGTTGTGATCCAGAATGTTCTGGAAGCCTGCCTCCAGGTCTACGTGACCGTCCGGAGAAACCTCTGCCAGTCCGCTGTTAACCCATTCCTGCTCCTGTGTGAGCATCTTCTTAACTGACTCAAGCTGTACGTTTGCCGTTCCGTCGAAGCCGCCGGTCCAGTCCTCGCCGTACTCAGCCATTGCAATCCACTGCCAGTCGGTTCCGCCGGTGTCAACGGACGTCCAGTACTTGCCGTCCGGATGTCCGATGGCGTCGAGATACTTCTCACCAAGTGCTGCCCAGTCATCCCAGGTAACAACAGCGTCAACATCTTCCTGTGTGATGCCGGCTTCCTCGAGCACTGCCATGTTGTAGTACATTACGGTAGCACCTACGTGGAACGGAGCGCCGTACTGCTTGCCATCAGAGCCCTTGTAGGCATCCAGGCGGGATGTCAGCATGTCTGCTGCATACGGTGTCATTGCGTCGTCCAGCGGATACAGCCAGGTATCAAGGCCTTCGTAGATGTTCGGAACCTGTCCCATCTCAACGTCGCAGATGTCCGGAGCGCCCTCTCCTGCGGAAAGGCTCATCAGGAGCTTCTGATGCATATCGGAATAAGGATAGGTTGTAAAGGTGATCTCAATGGTACGATCCGGGTTGGCGGCGTTCCACGCCTCAACCATCTTCGCATAGAAGGTGTTGTGTGCCTCTACGAAGGACCAGCACTCCATGTGTGTACCGTTCGCATCACCGACCGTGGTAACCGCGGTTGCAGTGTCCGTGGAAGCGGCATCTGCAGACTCTTCTGCAGTATCATCAGCTGCATCGTCTGCTGTCTCCTCCGCTGCGGTCTCATCACCGGCTGCCGCATCGCTGACTGCCTCTGAGCAGCCGGTCAGCATGGAAGCAGCCATGGCGCCGACCAATACCGCGCTCAATAACTTTTTCTTCATACGTGTTCCCTCCTGAAATATAATTAATATTCCCCTCCGCCGTCACATTGCACATCACTTTGAACGTATCGGCAGTTCGTATGTTCACAATATACAATTCGCTTTCTGTCGTGTCAACAGTATTTTAGAATTTCCTTTTTTATTTTTGTTTTTTCTAAATGTTATTTGCATTTTTAACATCCTTTCGTGAGGTTAGTCCACTCTGCTCCGTTATTTTGCTCTCATTTTCACCGACACGCCCGAAATGTTGTTGGATTATTTTAGGTTTTGCTGTTATAGTTGAGGAGATTCTATAATCGATCCGACAAGCAAATTCACGAAACAAAGGAGGGTCGCCTATGCTGCGTATCACACAGCTGGAGGATGGGCTGGAGGTTTTTAAAGCACTCGGATCTGAGGTGCGGGTCCGGATTCTAAACCTATTATTGGAAAATAACGGTATGAGCATGAAGGATCTGGCCCAGGAGCTATCCATCACCAATGGCGCTCTGACGGGCCACATTCGTCTTCTGGAGGAGTGCGGACTGATCCACGTGACAAACCAGCCGGGCGGCCACGGCAATCAGAAGATCTGCTCGGTGAACCAGGACCGGATTCTGGTGGAGCTCACCCGCGGAATTCCGGACCAGAATGTCTACAACACATCGATTCCTGTGGGCCACTACTGCGACTGCGACGTCTATCCGACCTGCGGACTGGCATCCGAGCGCCACATCATCGGCGAGGTGGATGACAAGCGGTACTTTTTCCACAATGACCGTTTTACCGCGGACATTCTGTGGTTCACGAAGGGATATGTGGAATACGCCATTCCGAACTTCATTCCTTATGGGCAGCGCATCGACGAGATCTGCATTTCCATGGAAATTTCCTCGGAGGCGCCCGGCATCAACGAGAACTGGCCGTCGGATATTTATTTTTACCTGAATGATGTGAATGTCGGGATGTGGACGTCGCCGGGGGACTTCGGCGAGGTGAAGGGGATTCTCACGCCCGACTGGTGGTTCCCAAACTGGAACCAGTACGGGCTTTTAAAGATGCTCCAGATCAACAAGAAGGGGACATTCATTGACGGCGACCGCAAGTCGGATGTGACGGTGGATAACCTCCATCTGACGGACAAAAGTTCTCTGCGCTTCCGGCTGGCGGTACCGGAGGGGGCGGAGAACGCAGGCGGACTCACAATCTTCGGCAAGGCCTTCGGCAATTATAGTCAGGACATCAATGTACGGATTGCGTATTCGCCGCTGCGGGTGAAGGATACAGAGGCAGAGACGATGTAAATATGAGGGGGAAACTATGAAAAAAAGAACAATGAGTAAGGCTGCGCCGCTTCTGGCGCTGACACTAACAGCAGGCATGACCGCGGGGTGCGGTGCTTCCACGGTTGTAAACGATGTGGACGTCTCCCAGGAGGAGGTGCAGACCGCCATGGCAGGGGCGGACGTCTCTTCACTGCCGACCGGGCACGTCAAAGGCGGCGCCGCGGTGCACGATCCTTCGATCATCAAGGCAGACGACGGCACCTATTGGATCTTCGGTTCGCACATGGCCGTGGCCAAATCTGACGATCTGCGGCAATGGAGCGGCGTATTCGCCAACGTGAGCCGTCACAATAAACTCTTTTCCAATCTCTTCGCCGATGACTCGGACGCCTTTGGCTGGGTCGGCAAGAATTCCGAGGGCGGGTACAGCGTCTGGGCGCCGGACGTTATTTATAATAAAAAGATGCAGAAGTACTGTATGTATTTCTGCACCTCTTCTACCTACATCAAATCGTCCCTGTGCTGGGCGACCTCTGACACGATAAACGGGCCGTACGAATACCAGGGACGTCTCATCGATTCCGGCTTCACGCGCCTCGATGCTAAGAAAGGCAAGGTGGACATCCTCGACTATTGTGAGGATGAGCTGGACTTTAAGACGAGGTACCTGAATCTGACCGACTACAACAACACCGACTGGCCCAATGCCATCGATCCGACGGTGTTCTACGACGCAGATGGAAAAATGTGGATGGTCTACGGCAGCTGGTCGGGCGGCATTTTTATTTTGGAAATTGACGAGGAAACCGGGCTCCCGATTCATCCCGAGCGGGATGATGAGAACGGCGTGGACGCGTATTTTGGTAAGCGTCTCATCGGCGGCGGGCACCATTCCTGCGAGGGCCCCTGGATTCAGTATGATGCAGTC
>CAVBQH010000200.1:0-4602 GCA_963597485.1 Acutalibacteraceae bacterium | reverse complement strand
TCCTTTCACTGCGCCGTTTGTAAGTCCGGCCACAAAGTATTTCTGGAAATACGCAAACACGATCATCAGCGGGATGGTAACCATGCAGATTCCGGCCGTGTATTGCCCCCATTGTACACCCATCTCTGTTTTGAAGTTCAAAAGTCCAACCGGCAGCGTCTTGATCGTTGTGGAGGACGCCGTCACGATATTGGCCCACATGAGCTCGCCCCAGTTACCAATGAAGGTGAACACCACAATGGTAGCAATGGCCGGCGTAACCAGCGGGAACATGATGTGAATGAACGTTCGCAGCTCATTGCAGCCATCCACGCGCGCACTTTCAATCAGCTCCTGCGGAACGGTTTCAAAATACTGCTTCATGATGTACATAGCCAGCGGGATCTGCCAGGCAACATACGGCAGGATCAGTGCCGCATAGTTGCCGGTCAGATGGAGCTTGGACATATTGGTGTACAAGGAGATATAAATGGCAATTCCGGGAATAAAGTTAAAAACCATGAAGGTGTCCATGATCAGCTGTGCCTTCGGAATCCGGAGCTTCGCCAGTGCATACCCGCCCAGCGTTGCAACAATGCAGGTAAGAAGCACGGATACCACCGTAACCAGCACACTGTTGCCAAAATATTTCCCAAGCTTGCCAATTTGCCAGGCATTCACATAATTGATCAGCTCCAGGTGCTGCGGCAGTCCGAACAGGTTGACAAAGAATTCCTGATTGGTCTTCACGCTGGTGAACAGGAGGAACAAAAGCGGATACGCAACCACCGCAGTATACAATCCCAGAACGATGTAGGCGGCAATTTTCACCTTTCGGTTTGCTCCAAACACTTTACTGCTCATAGGTATCTCCTTTGACGACGGCCTTAACTACAATCATGCCCAGCAAAACGATCAGTACGAAGATCATGCTCATGGCTGCGCCGTATCCGTACTTGTTGAATGAGAAGGAATTCTGCAGAATCCACAGCGGCATAACGGTTGTGGACTTGGCCGGGCCGCCGCCCGTCAGCGCAACAACGGTGTCGTAGATCTTCAATCCGCTCATCATTGCGAAAATGGCGGACAGCTGCACGAACGGCATCGTCAGCGGGAGCAGAATGTCTTTGAATATTTTCCAGTCTCCGGCGCCGTCCAGCCGGGCCGATTCGATCAGCGACGCATCCACGCCCTGCATTCCCGCAAAGCAAAGAACCATCGTCAAACCAACCTGCTTCCACGCAGAAACAAACAGAATACAATTTAGTGCCGTCGACTGATCCGTCAGCCACGCGTGCTCCAGACTTTCCAGCCCGATTGCCGACAGAAGATTGTTCAGCACGCCGATTTCCGGCTCATACACAAAGGCAAATATAAGGCCCGTGATTACGGCCGGAATCATGCTCGGCGAGAACAGGATCGTCCGGAAGAATGCTCCCCAGCGCCGACTGACGTACAAAAGCAGCCATGCCATCAGTACACCGACGATTACGCTGATGATGGACGATATGACGCCAAGGTAGACGCTGTTCTTAATAGCCAGAAGGAAGGTCCTGTCCTTAAAGGCCGCAATGTAATTGTCCAGTCCCACGAACGTCCTGGCCGAAAAGCCATTCCACTCATGGAAGGACAGAATCAAGCTGTCGAAGAATGGCCATACTGCAAAGATCACGTAGATCACGGTAGCCGGGGCCAGGAAAAGAAGTCCTGCCAGCATATATTTTCGATCCAGCGATCCCTTTTTCTTGGTTGCTGTTTTACTTTTCACCGAATTTCCTTTCCTGTACCGCAGCTATGTCTGCGTCATCTCTTCCTCACCGAGCAGCCCGTGCATCAATGAATGGAAAGTCGAAGATCTTCCAGCTGCTGCAGCACATCATCTACAGAGGTCCCGCTGCATACGCCGCCAATCATATCGTTCTGCACGTAAGAATAGATCTCAGAGGACAGGTTCTGAATGTGCGTATAGCCAACAACATTATCGCCAATGGTTGTATCCAGGAGGTCCTGCATGATCGGAGTTGATACCTTATCCTGCATGCTCTTCGTAGACGGAAGGCGTCCGCTGTTGATGATTTCCTCGATTCCTGCATCACTGGTATAGTACTTGATGAACTTTACCGCCTCCTCCGGATGCTTGGCATTCGCCGGAATAAAGAGTGCATTGGTGACAACGTTAACTGCATACTTGCCGCCCTCCTGCACCAGCGGGAACTTCATGACGCCAACCTCAAAGTCGCACTCATCCGCATAGGAGCCTGCATTGGAACCGGCGTCGAACAGCGTTGCAATCTTTCCCTGATAGAAGGCTGCCTGTGTCTGGTCCTTGGTACTGGTCAGAGCGCCTTCTCCCGGATACCAATATTCGTTGTCATATGCCGTCTTCCAGTTCTCGAGACAGGTCTTTAAGCCTGTGCAGGTTGTGAAATCCGTCTCTCCTGCTGTTACAGATTCCAGTGTTCCGTCATTTGCCATATACTGATATGCAAACTCCAGAAGCTGGTGATTCTGGCCGCTCCAGTTGCCGATGCCGTAGATATCATTTTCCTTGAAGGTTTCACATACCTGCATGTACTCATCCCAGGTTGTAGGAACTTCGATATTGTACTGGGCGAACAGATCCTTGTTGTAGAAAATAGTCTCAATAACCGGCTGATAGCTAATGGCATAATACTTGCCGTCATACATACCGCCGTCCAGATATGTCTGAATAAATGTGTCTTTCCACTCACCATTGTTCTCTTCCAGGTAAGGCGTCAGATCCAGTGCCATCCCGTCTCTGGCAAAGGCCGAAATCTGTGTTCCCCAGAAGAAGCTGACATCCACCGGATCCCCGGATGCAATGCCGGTCTTGATCACCTGCTCTGCATTGTCAAAGTCAACAGGTACAATCTCCACCTTGATATCCGGGTTTTCTGCTTCAAAACCAGCCACAATGTTCTGGTTATACTCACTGTCCGATCCATAGAAACGAATTGTTGTCACTTCACCGGATGCATCTTCTGAGGTCTCCTCTGTCGATGCAGTTTCCGCAGCGGCCGTTTCCATCGAAGCAGCAGTCTCGCCTGCTGCTTCCTGGGAGGTGTTGCCTCCGCAGCCAACTAACATTGTTCCCAGCATTGCTGCTGCACATATGGTTGATACTGTCCTTTTCATATCCCTCTCCTTTATTTAAAAGACTCTGTAGAATTAAACCGCTCGTGTTTAATTCGTTTTTGTTTCTGTTTATATAATAAACTATTGGTGATGTTTTTCAACACTTTTGCGCATTTTCAGCGTTTATATCAATTGCATTTCAGCATTTTTAGATGATCTGTTCATTTTCTCGTTTTTATTTAAACCTTTTAAACCATTTGTGCCGTGTTTTATCACAGAGTTTCCCACCCACAAGTGTGACCATCCCTGGCCACTTCACTTTTGGCGCACAGAAAAACACAGCAGAACCTCTGTTCTGCTGTGTTTTTCTGTTAACCATTGATACTATATCTGCCAATTTATCCTCGCCGTCGAACGCTGTCTCCCTCTTCCAGGCAGCAACTGGTATACAGCTTGCATTTTTCCTTGGCCGGATGCCGGATCTCCTTCAGCAGCAGCTGAATAGTCCAATAGGCCCGTTCTGTATGCGGCACGCGAATAGCAGTTACATGAATCCCCCCCGTAAGATAGCAGGGAAGTGCGTCAACCCCCACCAGGCTCACATCCTCCGGAATGCGAATTCCCAGCTCCTGCGCCGCCATCACTGTCCCCATCGTCACGTGGTAGCTCTCTGTAATAAACGCATCCGGAAGCTTATGATTCTGAAGGTAGCTTCGCATCGCCTGGTGACACTCCTCGACCGAGCTCCCAGCACGCACAATGTCCCCCGCCGCATTATTACCGCGTCTGCTCATAATTTCCAGAAAGCTTTGCTGCCGGCTTATATAGTTATACATAGGCATCGGATTGGAAAGATACGTAATCTCCTGATTCCCCTTCGAGAGCAATTCATTTACGGCAAGCTCTATTCCCTGACGATTGTCAATGACAACCGCCGGATACCGATCCGTCCCCAGCAGCGCATCATGGATCACCATTGGCTTGTGAATTTTCGCCAAAACAGGGAGATCCTCCTTCTGCAGCTCTGTTCCGAAAATAATAATGCCCTTCACATCCTCCCGGTTACATTCCTCCAGCAGCGCTGTCTGATCCTGTTCGCGAAAATCCGCATACACAAGTCCCATGGAGTAGCCGTTTTCCCGCAGATTGCGCACAAAAACCTCATTAACATCCGTCCAAAGGTCCAGCTCCGATCCCTGGATATTTTTCATTCCATTAATAACCCGTACGACCTTGATCTGCGCCGGTGCCGTTTTCTCCGTGTTCTTTTCTGCAAGCATCTGTGTCAGCGGAATTCCCTCTTCCAGACGCTTCCTGCACTCCTCAATCTCCTGCCTTGTTTTTTCACTGACCCCAGGCTTCCCGTTCAATGCAAGAGAAACAGTCGACTTCGATATTCCCAGTGCACGTGCAATATCCACCGCCTTTGTTTTCATTTACTTTTGCCTCCCGTTTCTCTTGTTCCATAGCAACATCCGTGCGATCCGCCGGATGTTGCTATGGAAATGCTGATGTAATCGTAACTAT
>CAVBQH010000199.1:0-4615 GCA_963597485.1 Acutalibacteraceae bacterium | reverse complement strand
CCTTTCGTAAGAAAATAAAATACTGTCGAAATACATTGTTCTCCGCCATGATGCCTACAAATAGTGTATACTTTTGTTCCACTTTTATGTTGTCTTTATTTTAACATACATATCCCGACAGGACAATAACTGACCATCCGTTCTCCGACATTTTTGTTTAGAAAGAGAATAAAGAATGTGCCTTGGCACATTCTCGCGCCGAGGCGCGGTTGCTTCAGCAACCATCTACCCTTGCGCCGAGTGCGCATCCTCGCGGAGCGTTTTTGTTTCATAGGACGCATTTTCCTATGAAACAAAAAATAGAGCCTCAACTCATTCTCTATAAAAAGAATGAGCTGAAGCTCTATGTAAAAGTCACAAAATCTGTCAAGTATGAAAATCGTCATGACAGAGGATAAGAAGTAAAAAGTTGTCCCCGGTTTAAACCCATTAGAGGCAAAAATGGGGTGGTTGTCCCCGATTTTAACCCCTTTAAACCCATAAATTTCCGTTCAAATCCCATCAAAATCGGACAGCTCCGTCAGAAATTTGAGCATGAAAAAAGCCCGGAAAACGTTGATTTTCCGGGCTTTGTAAGCATTTTCGTAAGAGAAATTATCTCTTGGAGAACTGCGGAGCACGACGTGCGGCTTTGAGACCGTACTTCTTTCTCTCCTTCATACGAGGATCACGAGTAAGGTATCCGGCCTTCTTCAGAACCGGACGGAAATCAGCGTCTGCCTCCAGCAGAGCTCTTGCGATACCCTGACGGATTGCGCCGGCCTGACCGGTGGTGCCGCCGCCCTTTACTGTGATCATGATGTCGTACTGATCTGCAGTGTTGGTAGCGGTAAGAGGCTGCTTGGCAATGGTCTTCAGAGTCTCGAGACCAAAGTACTCATCCAGGCTTCTCTTGTTAACGGTGATCTCACCCTTACCAGGTGTCATGAAAACTCTGGCTACAGAAGATTTTCTTCTGCCGGTGCCATAGTAAACTGCTGCTTTAGCCATCTTAATTTCCTCCTAATCAGATATCCAGAACCTCAGGTTTCTGAGCGGCATGGTCGTGATCGGGTCCAACGTATACGTGAAGCTTGGTATACATCTGATCGCCGAGCTTTCCGCTGGGAAGCATTCCGCGAACGGCATGCTCAACAACAGCAGCAGGCTTCTTCTCCAGCATCTCGCGAAGCGTGGTGTAGGTGGATCCGCCGATATACTTAGAATGACGGAAGTAGATCTTCTGCTCCATCTTCTTGCCGGTAACCTTAATCTTCTCTGCATTAACAACGATTACATAATCGCCGCAATCCAGGAAAGGAGTGTAGATGGGTTTCTTCTTGCCGCGAAGAACATTCGCAACCTCGGATGCAAGGCGTCCGAGAGTCTTATCTGTAGCGTCAACAACATACCATTTCTTCTCAATGGTATTAGCGCTCGGTACGTAGGTTTTCATAAGAAATGCCTCCAATTGTTCACTAACAGTTGTATCCATCGTGTGATTCGCACCGGCGCTTCGTAGGTTCGCAAAACCGGGGAGTCTGCTAGCCCTTCACAGCACATACATCCTGACAGGCATACTATCGCCGTCACACGCCTAAACATTATATGGTGCCCTCCAATTCGCGTCAACCACTTTTTATTGAATGCAAGGCAAAATCCGCGTATACGGTTTCTCAACAGATACCTTATAATATCCCTATGCGCAGATTAGATCGGATCTCCGGCAGGGTTGGAAGCCCTGGACGGGGCAGCATGAAGATGGCAGGGGCGGTGCTGTTTTGCCTGCTTTCTTCTATTATTATGTGCGGCTGCGGACAGAATCTTACGGCCCTTCAAGGCCTCGTGGCCGGGTCCGGCACGGGCACGTCCTCTATGGAGGGAACCAGAGACAATACGCCAAGGGTTCTCACCCCCTCTGCCCCCGGTATCGACACCGAGGGAACGCAGGATCTGACACTGGATTTTTCCAATCTCGAGGATGGGTATTTTGCCGCCGCCTATTCCGGCGATTCTGCCAAGGTAAAGCTCCAGGTGACGACGCAGGATGGAATCACCTGCACCTATAATCTTCCGGCAGACGGTGAGCTGCAGTTTTTCCCCCTTTCGGATGGAAGCGGGGATTATGACATCGGTGTATACACGAATGTGGAGGGCACGGTCTACGCTGCTGAATATCAGACAACCGTATCCGCCGAACTGGAGGACGACTACCTCCCTTTCCTGTACCCGAACCAATACGTGTGGTTTACGTCCGATTCCGAAGTGGTCGCTGCGGCCATGGATCTTGCCGCTCCGGCAGATACGGATCTGGATACCGTCTCGTTGATTTATAATTATGTGGTAAACACGCTGACCTACGACTGGGATGAGGCCGAGCAGGCACAAAGCAGCTACATTCCGGATGTGGACTCTGTCCTTTCCCGGCAGAAGGGAATCTGCCTGGATTATTCGGCGCTTATGGCTGCCATGCTGCGGTCGCAGCGAATTCCGACGCGCATGGAAATCGGCTATGCCGGCACCACCTACCATGCCTGGATCAGCACCTACATCGATGATATCGGCTGGATCAACGGCATCATTCAATTCGACGGCACCGACTGGTCCATGATGGACCCCACACTGGCCTCCGCCGAAGGATCCCGCACGGTGCAAAAATATATCTCCGATCCCAACTACTATCGCACCTGCTATCGCTATTAATCCCTGCCTGCCGCCATACCGGCCAAAGGAATCATTCATGATAAAGAAACGCGAAACGATCCAACACAGAAAACGCTCTCCCCGTCCGCTGAGTGCCGAACAGCTCTCACACATTTTCGAGCAGCTCTCGCTCCTTCTTAGCTCCGGCATCACACCGGAGGAGGGACTTTCCATCATGCTCCGCGATAAGGACAATGCGGATCTGGCGGACGCTCTGCAGAGTGTGAATACTCCGGTGCAGCAGGGATTTACACTGTCCGAAGCGATGAAGAAAAGCGAATATTACCCGTCCTATTCCGTACAGCTTCTCTCCATTGGAGAGCTTGCGGGCCGCTCGGACGAGGTATGCGCCATGCTTGCGGGCTTTTACGCCTCTGAGGATGCCCTGCACGCCTCTCTTCAGGACGCCTTCTACTATCCGATGATTATGACCGTGATGATGTTCGTCCTGATCATTGTCCTTTTGTCCCGTGTGCTGCCCATCTTTCAGCAGGTATTCCTGCAGCTGGGCGCTTCGGTCAGCGGTATCCCATCCTTTCTGATGGATATCAGCCAGCTCTTAAGCCGCTACTATGTATTCTTCATTCTTCTCTTTCTGGGATTGTCCGCCGCCTTTTTCTATGTGGAGCACTCTCCCAGGGGGAGCCGCGCTATTCGCACCATGATGCAAAAGGGCTCTTTGACCCGGGCTCTTTCCGAGGAAATTGCAATCAGCCGCTTTGCATTCGGCCTGCAGCTGATGCTCGCAAGCGGCGCATCTCCCTATGAATCGCTTTCCCTGTGCCGTCAGCTGGCAGATAACCCTTCAATAGAGGGGCGCATCGATCAATGCAGACAGGCATTGGAAAACGGCAGTATTCTCGCGGATGCACTGGCAGAGGCCGGTATTTTCTCCGGGTTCTACTCCAGCATGCTGCGCACGGCCTCTATGACCGGGAATCTGGATACCGTTATGGGACACATCGCAAGACATTACCACGAGGACAGCCAGCAGCGCATTGACGCCGCTCTCTCCCGCATTGAGCCCGCCATTATATCTGTTCTGGCGGTTATTGTCGGACTAATCCTTCTGTCCGTGATTCTTCCTCTTATGGGCATTATGTCCAGCATCGGGTGAACAGCATGCGGCGCCGGTCTCGTACCAATTTCAGAATTGCAGTCTGCATGCTCCTGATGCTGTTGTGGGTGCTTCTGTTCACCGCCATGGCAAACAATCTGAGCGATCAGTCTACTTCGCAGCAGCAGGTCTCTCTGCAGCTGGCGATTGAGCATGCCATCACCAGCTGCTACGCATTGGAGGGAATGTATCCGCCCGACCTTCAATACATGAAGGATCATTACGGACTGATTTATGATGAGAGCTTATTCTACGTGGATTATCAGCCCATTGCCTCCAATATGCGTCCGGTGTTCTATGTTTTACAGATGACCAATTCGGTCAACAGTCATTCTGTCCTGAAAGGAGGCCAGCAATGATGCCTGAAGGCTCTGCTTTTTCCGCCGGATTTCCCCGGCGCAGCGCGCGCAATCATCATGCCTCCTCCATGCTGTTTTTATTATTGCTGTTCGCCTCCCTCGTCCTTACCGGGGAGCTTCTGATCTGTATGGGGACCGGTGTGTACGAGGAGGTCCTCTCCTCCATGAACGACAACAGCAATCTCCGGACCGCCAGCGCCTATATCCGCCAAAAACTCCGGCAAAACAGTGACCGAAACGCTCTTCGAGTGGATACGCTGGATGGATGCGATGCCATTGTCCTGCGGCAATACCTCGGTGATGACTTTTATGAAACCTATCTGTACTGCTACGACGGCGAGCTCCGGGAGCTGATGATCCGCCAGGGAACCGTTGATTCCTTTGCGGCCGACTCCGGCACTGCCATTGCCAGTATGGATGCTATGTCCATCGAAGAAATGGAGGAGGGCAATATCCT
>CAVBQH010000198.1:0-4628 GCA_963597485.1 Acutalibacteraceae bacterium | reverse complement strand
GGAGAGGATCCCTCAATGGCATTCAAGACCATGGAGTCGGTTCGAAAGGGTAAGGGACTGACGCCGGAGATGGAAGAGGCCATGCGGGCGGCGGGTGTCCCGGAGTGGTATCACGACGCCTGCCTGAAGATTAAGTACATGTTCCCGAAGGGCCATGCGGCGGCCTACGTTATGATGGCGCTTCGAATTGCCTGGTTTAAGGTGCACCAGCCGCTGGCCTATTACTGCGCCTATTATACGATCCGGGCAAAGGCATTTGATTATGAGATGATGGCACAGGGGCAGCAGCATCTTTTAAGCTGTATGAAGGAGTATCAGTCCAGGGATAAGCTGACCGCGGCGGAGGAGTCGCAGCTGGACGATGCGCTGGTGGTGCGGGAAATGTATGCGCGCGGCATCGAGTTCACGCCGATTCGGCTGGGGACGGCGCACGGCCGTGCGTTTCAGATTGTTGACGGCAAAATAATGCCGGCCTACACATCCATTCACGGCATGGGCGCAAGTGCGGCGGACGCTCTGGAGGAGGCCTGCAAGGCCGGGCCGTTTGTATCCAGACAGGATATCCGGGAACGGGCGAAGGTATCACAGACCATCCTGGAGAAGATGAATGAGCTGGGGCTCTTGGGGGATCTGCCGGAGTCCAACCAGTATTCTATTTTTGACTTGCTCTAAGCCGCTCAATGCAGGGAAACTTTTGATTCGCCTGGCTGTTGCCTGCAGATGTGAATCGAAAGGGTCATGAATGCAATCCGCTGCGAGATTTTCCGAAGGAAAATCGAGATGGGTGCTAAATAATTATGTATACTGAAGGTATAGCAGAAATCTTGGGGAGGTGCTGAACATGAGAGAGAAGCGGAAGGGATTTAAGAAGCTGGTGCTGGCAGCGGGGGCTGCTGTTTTGCTGGCGGTTTTCTGCCTCTGGCCGGCCGGGACGGCGCAGGCAGCAGAGCGTGCGGTTGATATTCTGAGTGCCCGGATAGAGGGGAGTGATGTGGAGGTCGTGGTGTCCTCTTCGAAGGTGCCGGCCTCGGATGACGGCAAGTACTATCTCTATGCAGATGAGGTGTGGCAGGACGGAACAGCGGGGACGCTGGCTGGGACGGCGCAGGCGGGGAAAAGCGCATCGTTTCGCTTCCCGCTGCAGTTTAATCAAAACGGTTCCAATTTGTCGAAGAAGTTTATTATAGCGGTGAAGCGCGGCGGCAGAATGATACAGGTATCGGATGAGCATTACATCACCAATCCGGAGGCCTGTGCAACGGCTGCATGTGTCCGGAAGGATCACGGCATTAAGGGACTTCTGGCGGATCCGGACCGCTTAATGACAAGGGAAATTGAGGATCTTGGCATCCAGCAGGTGTCCTATAACATCAACATAGGAGGGATTGTCGGTGAATCGACGGATCCGGCCTATCCTACGATCTATATGGACTACAACGGCATAACCTATGCGTTCAATGCGGCAGAGCTTCTTCAGTATGACAATCTGTTCACGTACTACACAACGCTGGGCCTGCAGATTACGGTTAATATTCTCAATGACAAGGAGCCGCAGGCACAGGATCTGATCCATCCGATGGCCCGTGACGAGCATGTATGCCCCGGATATGCATTTAATACGGCAGAGCCGGGGGGCAGCAGGCATCTGGAGGCTATTGCGTATTTCCTTGGATCCCGCTACAGCGGAGGACAAGGCGTCGGACAGGTGGATAACTGGATTGTCGGCAATGAGGTAAATGCCAGAACGGAGTGGTATTACACCAGCAGCACGGATCTGGATGAGAATGTCAACAACTACCATAAGGCATTCCGCATTTTTTATAATGGACTGAAGGCGGGAAATGCGAATTGCTCTGTATACAATTCCATTGACCAGGAATGGGGAAGAAAGTCGAACCCGGGGTGCTTTTTATCGAAGGAATATCTGGACAGGTTCGCGTACTACGTGAACCGTGAGGGCAATATCGACTGGGGGCTGTCCTTCCATCCGTATGATTCGCCGCTGTACGACCCATATGCGTGGCTTGGCCTGGAACGCTGGGTACACAAGGATCTTTCTACGCCGTACATCACGATGCAGAATCTCTACATTCTGACAGATTATATGCACCGCAGTGAGATGCTGAATCCGTCCGGTCAGGTGCGCAGCATCGCGCTGTCGGAAATTGGATTTACGTCCTCCTTTGGAGATGATCTTCAATGCGCATCCGTTGCCTACGGTTACCTGCAGGCTGCAGCAAATGAGGACATCGATTCCTTCATGCTCTATCGGCAGACGGATCACGCCAAGGAGGTTGAGAGCCGGATTGCACAGGGACTGATCGATGAGAACGGGAACCGGAAACCGGCTTACGATTATTACAAGTACATTGATACCGATCAGGCGCAGATATATAAGGAGAAGGCATCGCTTATCATGGGGATGAACATTGACGATCTGATCGGCAATCGGAATTTCCCGACGAGAACCTGGATTGGATACGCGGATTAGGGAACGCGGGGGAAACGCTTCCTGCGTCAGATTTGCACTGTGAAGCGGTGAATTTCTTGATGAATCGTCACGCAATATGTGAAGAAGTGCGCCTTTTTCGAAACAGAAAAAAACACTTGCACAGCGAGGGAGAGTGTTGTATCCTCTTACATGTGCTTGAGCGCAGGAGAAGCTTCTCCGGCACGAAGGGTACATGTAACAGGATATGGCTCGTTGGTCAAGAGGCTAAGACGCTGCCCTCTCACGGCAGAATCATGGGTTCGATTCCCGTACGAGCTATTTGGAAGGTCAATCCGAAAGGATTGACCTTTTCTTGTTCTAAAACGAAAACCGGAGAATCGCACAGACATGATATAATGTCGGTGTTTTGACAGGAATGTACGGCGCTTGTAAAGCGGGACCGCATCGGGGGATTTCGGGCATCAAAATCGAAAACAGAGCTGAGTGCTGAAAGCTTCAGCCGGGAGAGGGAAATGCACATGGATACAAGGATTATAGAACTAAAAAAGACCATTCTGGAGGATAACGATAAGGATGCAGCGCTCCTTCGGGAGGAAAGCAGGCAAGAAAAATGCAGCTATCTGAATGTCATGTCGTCGCCTGGATCCGGCAAGACGACCACAATTCTGGCGCTTCTGGAAATTCTTGGAAAGCACATTTCCTGCGGCGTAATGGAGGCAGACATTGATTCTGATGTGGATGCGCGGGCGGTGCAGGAGAAGGGCTATCCGTGCGTTCAGCTGCATACCGGCGGAATGTGCCATTTGGATGCGCAGATGTCCAGACAGGGAATGCGTGCACTGCGGGAGGAATGGGCGATCCGAAACGCGCAGGCAATGTGCGATGAGACTGGGCAGACGAAATGCGGACCGGAGCTTATCATACTGGAAAATGTCGGAAATCTTGTCTGCCCGGCGGAATTTGATACCGGAGCCGACTGCAACGTTGTGATTCTGTCGGTGCCGGAGGGAGATGACAAGCCGCTGAAATATCCGCTGATGTTCGAAAAGGCGGATGTTGTGCTTATCAATAAAATGGATGCTCTTCCGGCATTTGATTTTGATATGGAAAAGTGCAAAGCGGGAATCCGACTTCGAAACGAAAAGGCACCGGTTTTCCCGGTGAGCGCCAGAACCGGGGAGGGGATTCCGGAGGCGGCGGAATATATTCTAACACACGTTCAAAAACGAACAGGTGCAGGCGACTGAAAAAGAAAGCTGCGCAGCAGTGATTTTGCAAATGGGCTCCGAGCGGTTACAGAAACTGATATATCGACTGCTGGAGACGGCACTGACGATGTGAGGGTGATAAGGGAAATGAGCGTTCGAGTGATCGAAGTAAATAAAAGCATATATGCAGAGCAGGAAAAGCTGGCGGACGGGACAAGACAGCTTTTGAAACAGAAAGGAACCTTTCTGGTAAACGTAATGGCATCGCCGGGGGCCGGGAAAACGTCGGTCCTTCTGCGCACAGCCCGGATGCTGCAGGACCGGTACCGGATCGGCGTCATGGAGGCAGACATTGACGCCACAGTGGATGCAGAGAAAATGGCCGCGGCCGGAATCCGTTCCATTCAGGTACACACCGGCGGCGAGTGCGCGATGACGGCGCAGATGACGCGGCAGGCACTGGATGGCATTCTGCAGGAAAATGGAGATGAAACGAGAAAGGAAGAAAAATTCGACATTCTGTTTCTTGAAAATGTTGGAAACCTCGTGTGCCCGGCGGAAGAGGACGTGGGAGCTTCCCTGAACATCGAGATTCTCTCGGTGCCGGAGGGGGATGATAAGCCGCTGAAATACCCGTTAATGTTCCAGGTAACACAGGCGGTGCTGATCAATAAAACGGATACGAAAGAGTATTTTCCGTTTGACGATGCGGCAGTGGTGCGGCGAATCCATGCACTGAACCCGGAGGCAGAGATTTTCTTCGTCAGCGCCAAGACAGGGGAAGGGTTTGAAGCCTGGGCGGAGTGGCTCGAGCAGAAGGTGCGGAAAGTATAAGCTGCCGGCAGGCAACGGGCGGCGATAAGATGCCCGGCCCGGGCGTAGAAACATTTAGTTAGCCTATTTTAACTTACGAACAAACTGTGGTATACTCCTAAAGGTTAGCTCTGACAAACACATCGGAGCAGATG
>CAVBQH010000197.1:0-4669 GCA_963597485.1 Acutalibacteraceae bacterium | reverse complement strand
CTTGATCTCCTGCGGCTGTCCGGCCATTGACTCCTTAATGACAGCAAAGGCCGCTTTGGCCGCCTCCGCACTCATCAGAAGCTGCGGAAGGAATACGGTTCCCTTCTCAAAGCCCTTTCCAACCTCATCCAGTGCCGGAATGAGCTCCTCATTGATCAGCTCCATCCCCGATTTCGATGCCAGTCCATCTCGAGTCCCAGCCGCCGCGCTTTCCTTCATGCCGCGCAGAATTGCCTGATACAACGCACTTTTCGAAGCTGCCCCTTCCGGTGAATTCGCAGATGATACGCCAGAGTCTGCCCCGCCTGCCGCAGCGGCCGACTGTGCACCACCTCCCGCAGCTCGTTTCGATGCCGGCACATAATCATGGTAAGCTCCGATAAAGCCCATGCACTGAGGATCCTGATCCAGCAGAGCAAGACTCGCCCGATATGCCTGCATCATCGGCTCGTTATTCGGATTGATGATGGCGCAGGAGAGGCCGCTTTGCATCGCCATGGTCAGGAAATGTGCATTCACCAGCTCCCTTGCCGGCAGTCCGAAGGAGATGTTAGACACGCCGAGAATGGTGCGTCCATGCAGCTCGTCCCGCACACGCCGAAGCGTCTCCAGCGTTGCCAGCGCTCCGCCGCTGTCGGAGGAAATCGTCATGCACAGTCCGTCAATCACCAGATCGTCATGGGAAATCCCGTACCGGTCGGCCGCCTCGTATATTTTGCGTGCGACCGCCATTCGTCCGTCCGCCGTCTGCGGAATTCCGTCCTCATCCAGCGCAAGGCAGACAAGTACGCCGCCGTATCTGGCCACCAGCGGCATCACGGCAGCTATGTTCTCCGCCTTGCCGTTGACCGAATTAATCATGGGCTTGCCGTTATAGCAGCGAAGCGCCCTTTCCAGCGCCGCAATGTCCGTTGTATCGATCTGCAGCGGCAGTCCGGTAACTCCCTGCAGGCGCTTTACAACCGTCTCCATCATGGCCGGCTCATCGATCTCCGGGAGCCCCACATTCACATCCAGAATGTCCGCTCCGGCATCCTCCTGGTTCAGTCCCTCCTGCAGAATGTACGGGATGTCATTGTCCCGCAGTGCCTGCTTGAAGCGCTTTTTGCCGGTGGGATTGATTCGTTCGCCGATCGTGACACAGTGCGGGCCGATTTCCACAAATTTGGAAAAGCTCGTCACTACTGTTTTGTGTCTGGCCTGCGGCTTCTGAAACGGCAGACGCCGGACAGCTTCAATCTCCTGACGGATATGTTCAAAGGTAGTACCGCAGCAGCCGCCGACAATCTGTACGCCCAGAGCTGCCAGCTCCGACATCGTCGCTGCGAAATCCTCCGGCGTAACATCAAAGATCGTCTGACCGTTTTCCTCCCGAGGAAGACCTGCATTCGGATTCACAATAACCGGGATCGATGCCGCCTGTACCAGCCGCTCGACAATCGGCTTCATTTCATGCGGTCCCAACGAGCAGTTCACTCCCAGCGCATCCGCATGCAGGCTCTCCAGAAGCGGCACCACCGCTTCCACCGGCGCACCGGTCAGAAGCTGTCCATTACGATCAAAGGTCGTGGTCACCAGAACCGGCAGACTGCAGTTTTCCTTTGCCGCCAGCATGGCCGCCTTCAGCTCATAGGTGTCATTCATCGTTTCGATCAGAATCAGATCGGCTCCGGCCGCCGCGCCGATTCGAACCACCTGTGCAAAGAGCTCTACTGCATTCTCAAACGAAAGATCCCCCAGCGGCTCCAAAAGCTTTCCGGTCGGTCCCACGTCCAGTGCAACCCAGGCATCGTCCTCCCGGCCGGCCGCCTTCCGTGTATCCACAGCCAGGCGAATGCCCGCCGTGATGATCTCCTCCAGCTGATCCGGATACTTCAGCGCATTAGCTCCAAATGTATTGGCATTGAAAATATTGCAGCCGGCCGCCAGAAATCCGGTGTACAGATCGGTATGATATCCGGATGTGTCAGATTCCACAGCTCCGGAAGCTCGCCGCCCTTCAGACCTCTGGACTGAAGATAGGTTCCGGTCGCGCCGTCGCAGAACATCCACTCTTTTCCCAGCTTTTCCCGCAAATCAGGTCTCATATTGTTCCATTCCTTTCAGATGCAGTAACCATTCAGCTGCCTCTCGTGCATCGATCTTTAAATAACCGGCCCAGGTCTCCGCTACACGCGGTGATACGCGCAGCTCTCCCTCTTGCCGCAGGCGTCACAGCCGGCGATGGTACATTCTTTATTTTGCTCCGAAAATCCAATAAATGCCGTAACCGACTTGCTCGGTACCATCAGCAGCGTATCCGTCAATGAAATACCGCACGTTGCCGGCATCGCAAGAAGCCGCGAAAAGTCCTTCTGCAGTGCCAGCGGGGCATCTCCATACCCAGGTGAAAACCGCGGCCGTGCAAAGAGTCCTTCCTCGCGCAGCGCCTCAACAATTCTCTGATTTACCGTATCGCACCAGGCTTCCACCATGGCCGCGCCGGCTGCCTGAAACACAGCAGCCTCCGCCATGCTGCGGGCTTCCGCCCGCCGAATCAGGTAATCCACTCCCGGCCCGATGGTCGCCGCCATCAAAACGACGATGGTGCAGCCGTCCAGATTGCGTCCCAGGTCATTGCTTGTAAATCGCAAGTCGCCCGCCAGAATCCGGCAGCCGTCCATCTCCTTAGCATCTTTTGCGGCTTGTCCCCTGCCCGTGCCATCAGGCGTCTCCGACAGGCCGCTCTCTTCTGCTGTTTTCTCCAGCCGAAGCGGGTACCGTTCCCACGCTGCACGCGGATGGCACTCCTTCTGCAGCTGTTCCACGCAGCGCTCCAAACATTCGCTGACAGCCGCATCCGGCGTTATTCCCCGATACCCCAGGTACCGGTACGCTTCCTTTCGCGGAACTGCGACCGCTGTTCCAGCTGTCTCATACTGTGTCATACTACCTCATCAGTCCAGAATGGCCGACAGCGAGTTCATGATTCCTGCTGCGATATCCGGCTTGTTCATGGAATAAACATGAATGTGTGTGACGCCATTGGAGATCAGATCAATGATCTGCTCCGTTGCATAAATAACGCCCGCCTGCTTCATCTTCTCCGGATTGTCGCCGAACCGGTCCACCATCATACGGAAGTGCGGCGGAATGGTAGATCCGGAAAGCGCCACGCTCCTGGCCACCTGCTTTTTATTCGTAATGGGCATGATACCCGGCAGCACCGGAACATCAATCCCCGCTTCCCGCACACGGTACAGGAAGTTATACAGCATATTGTTATCAAAGAACATCTGCGTGGTCAGAAAATCCGCTCCGGCATCTACTTTCTCCTTCAGGTGACGGATGTCCTCAGACGGACTTTCACACTCAACATGTCCCTCCGGATAGCAGGCTGCTCCGATACACAGATTTGCGTCGGCCGCCTTCAGATCATAAATCAGCTCACTGGCATGGTCATAATCGAAAATGGTTCGTCCATCCTTCGGAATATCCCCACGCAGTGCCATGATATTCTCGATTCCCTTTTCCCGGTAAAGCCGGATCATTTCCTGCACGTGCTCCTTCGTAGAAGAAACACAGGTCAGGTGGGCCAGCACCGGTATGTGGTGCTTGTTCTGCAGGTCTGCTGCGATGGATGCCGTATGCTGCGAGGTTCCTCCGCCCGCGCCATAGGTGACACTCATAAATGCCGGATGCAATGCCGCAATTTCACTGGCTGCCTTCTCCACTGCTGCATATTTATCGTCTGTTTTCGGCGGGAACACCTCGAAGGAGATGGTAACCTCATGCTGAGAGAAAATCTGTGTAATCGTCATCGAAACTTCCTTTCTCATTGAAATGCACAATATGACACTTTATTATAGCATCTGATATCTGTTCAGCACCTGCCATATTTCAACGTGAATTGACTGCTTGCAGGCGAATTCACGATTGAAATTGGCAGGCGGCCAAGGCGCAAAGCGCCTCTGGCCAGCCGCATCGTGGTTTTCCGAATGCAAGGAGAAATTCGCGTATGCGATTTCTCCGACGCACGGAGTGTGTTGTCAGCAACGCTGACAATCACTCCAAGATAGGAGAAAATGCCATCGGGCATTTTCGAGTATCAAAATCGAGATGCAGCGCTGAACATCGCACACAGGCAAATTCTCAATTGAGGTTGCCTTCTTATAGATGGAGGATTGAAATGAACAAGAAGAAAAAGATCATCGCCGCCGTTGTTGTCATTGCGCTCATCGCTGTTTTCGCCGGCGTGTACGCCGCATTCAGCCCCAAGGCGTCGCAGGGCACCAAGTCATACACGGTCGAAGTTGTCAACAAGGAAGGCGAGAGCAAAACCTACAGCGGAAAGACCGATGCCGAATATCTAAGCGGGCTGATGGATGAGCTGGCCGCTGCGGGTGATTTCAGCTATGACGGAACCACCAGCGAGTATGGCCTCTACATTACCACCATCAACGGTGAAACCGCAGACTACAACACCGACGGCTCCTACTGGTCGATCTATGTAAACGGAGAATACGGCTCCTACGGCGCGGATGCGCAGCCGGTCGCTGACGGAGATTCCTTTACGTTTGCATATGAAGGCGCACAATAAAGCGCACCGCGCTGCATCGGATCTGGCAGAGATGGCCATGATGCTGGCCATGATCGAGGCGGTGAAACGGGCGCTGGATTTTCTGCCCAA
>CAVBQH010000196.1:0-4671 GCA_963597485.1 Acutalibacteraceae bacterium | reverse complement strand
GTGTAAACCGCGTCCCCTCCGATCCGCTCTCAAGGATGGTTCCCTTCACATGGCAATGCTCGCCAAATCCAAAGGTCACCACTTTCTTTCCGAGCCTTCCCCGCATGAGTTCCTTATCATCTCCATTGATCAGTATAATCCCATGCATTCCCGAAAGCTCTGCATTTTCATTTCCGGTGGCTGCATCCTTTGACACCTGCAAGAGGAGCTCCGGATGAAGAATATCTGTGATCTGCTGCAGATCCTGCGGCCCAGCTGCCTGCACCAGGCAGATCAGGACCTCCAGCTGAAGTCCCGGAAGCTCGTGAATCACCTGTGCCGCATCCACCGCCGTATGGAGCACCTTCTCCTCCAGCCGGCAGGGACCACACCTTGACAGAAATGCCGCAAGAATCCGTCCCATCTCGTCCAGATTCCGGCTCCCCGTTACAACAACAATCTTCAGTCCGCGGCGGTGCTGCAGAAGCTCCCACGCCGCTTTCACATAGCGCCGTCCCATGATCCATTCCAGCGGCCGCATCAGCTTTCGCAGAAGCGGCGCCGCCAGCGGCTGCAGCATAAAGCCCACACCAAGAAACAGATTCATTGCGTATCTATGGCTTTTCTGCATCTGAAGGCACAGCAGGAAGATTACAAGCCACCAGACAAGCCACAGGCAAAGCAGTCCCCCCAGCCTTCGTCCGGGGTGGAGTCCTCCATTACGTATACCCCTTTTTTCTTTTCTTTTATCCGTCGCTTTTTCTGTTTCCTGCATTCTTTGTAAACGCAGGCCATACAGCAACAGGATACCCAGCAGATACAACAGCAGAAGCGCTCTTCCAAGCACCTGATACTCCATCCATAATGCCGCCGACGGAACCAGCACGAAAAGAAGGGGCAGCCATCGAAGGCTGTCCCTCATCAGCAGGCGAAAATATTCCTCTGTCTGCCAGTTCTGCTCCTGCAGCATATTCAGATAATAACGCATGGTGACACACAGCGCTGCTGCGAACATCACCACAATAAAGCATTGTATCAGGCCCATGCTGTATCAGTTGTTTGTCAGAGATCTCCGGTTGTAATTAATCAGACAGCCGTCCAGAATGATCTGTCTCTCTTCGTCGGTCAGACTCCCCAATGTTACTGTAAAAGGAAGAAGATTTCCTTCCCGCACAACGTATCCGGTAATCTCCTCTGCCTTATTCTCCACAGCCTCCCGAATCTTCGGGAAGAACAGATAATCCATCTTGCGGAACGGAAGCTCCTCTCCTGCAAAAAGGAAAGGAAGCATGCCCCAGTTGATCAGGTTGCTGCGATAACGCTTGGTCGCATATTCACCTGCAATGTTAGCCCAGCCGCCGAGCACCTTCTGGCAGGAGGCAGCCTGCTCTCTTGCAGAGCCGTCACCGGGCTTCACCGCATAAATGGTCGAGCCGATACCGATGTTGGCGCGTCCCACCTCCGGGAACTTTGTGCGGATGGTGGTCATGACATCATGGAAGCCCGGAAGGGCCTTTCCGATGCAGGATCCGGCAACCTGTGCACGCTCGCCCTCTCGTACCTCTTTGGCAAGCTCCACATAATCCGGTGCCTTCCGGGAAAGCGTAAACTCTGCAAGTCCTTCCGGATTGGAACGATAGGACGATGTCTCTCCGGACGGAATCAGCTCATCGGTTGTGGTAACCGGATCATGAATTTCAGCAACAACGCGAAGAGCCAGGTTCTCCGGAAGCGGCTCCATCTTCGGCCAGTCCTTAATATTCGGTCCGAGCTGCAGCGTCGTATCCGGATCGGCCGTCCCATGCGAATCGAATACTCTCTTCTCATAAATGGCACCGTCAAAATGATAATGGTAGCTCGGGATATCCTTATCCATATCTGTTGCCGCCGTAAGGAATCCCTGATGAGCCGCTGTCGCTGCAATTGATCTGGCATCCATCAGTGCCACATAGGAAATCTGGCCCTTCTGCGGCTTCGAGCCTTCACGGTTCGGGAAGTTGCGCGTAGAATGCCGAATAGAAAATGCGTTATTGGCCGGTGTGTCACCAGCGCCAAAGCACGGTCCGCAGAATGCGGTTTTAAGCACAGCTCCGGCATCCATCAGCTTCATGGCAACACCGTTTCGGATCAGCTCCGCATAAACAGGCTGTGAAGCAGGATATACAGAAAGCGTAAACTTATCACTTCCGATACTCTCTCCGTCCAGAATTCCGGCCGCCTCGCAGATATTCTCGAATCCGCCGCCGGCACATCCGGCAATGATTCCCTGATCCACCAGGAGCCGACCGTCGACAATCTTATCCTGCAGGTGTGTCTCTACCTTGTCACCAAAAGATACCTTTGCCCGCAGTTCAACCTCATGAAGAATATCTGCGAGATTGTGATTTACCGTATCAATGGAGTACGCCATCGAAGGGTGGAATGGCATGGCAATCATCGGTTCTATTTTGGATAGATCAATATCGATCACACCATCGTAATAAGCGCCCTTTTCCGGTGCAAGCGATGCATAATCCTCTTCTCTGCCGTGAAGTGCCAGCCAGTCCCTGGTCACCTCATCTGTCTCCCAGATGGAGGAAAGACATGTTGTCTCTGTCGTCATGACATCGATACCGATGCGGTAATCCTCCGAAAGGTTATGCACGCCTTCTCCGATGAACTCCAGCACCTTATTCTTGACAAAGCCGCTTTCAAACACAGCCCCGATGAGTGCAATGTTAACATCATGAGGGCCAACGCCCCGACGCGGTGCTCCGGTCAGATGAACCGCAATCACTTCCGGCCTTGCAATGTCATAGGTCTGTCCGAGCAGCTGCTTGACCAGCTCCGGTCCGCCCTCTCCCATCGCCATGGTTCCCAGCGCTCCGTACCGGGTATGAGAATCCGAACCCAGAATCATACCGCCGGTTCTTGCCATCTTCTCGCGTGCGTACTGATGGATGACAGCAAGGTGAGGCGGAACATAGACTCCGCCGTATTTCTGTGCCGCCGTCAAGCCGAACATATGATCATCTTCATTAATCGTACCGCCTACAGCACAAAGAGAGTTGTGGCAATTGGTGAGCACATAAGGAATCGGAAATTTCTCCAGCCCGGATGCCCTTGCTGTCTGAATGATGCCGACATAGGTGATGTCATGGCTGGTCAGCTGATCGAATTTGATCCGCAGCTTGTCCTTTCTGCCGCTGGTATTGTGTGCTGCAAGGATTCCCCATGCCATGGTCTTGTCCCTGGCCTCCTCCTTGCTCCCGGAAAGACCGGCTGCTGCAAGTGCAGCCCCGGCATCCGGTCCGTCCCAGATCCACTGTCCGTTTCCAAGATAATATGCGCCACCTTTATGCAGCTCCACCATCGTCTTCTCTCCCTTTCCTGTTTCCACTTGCAGCAGGCCGGTCACCTTACTGCTGGTCATTCCTACAAGAAAACCCACAGCGCGGAGGTGATTTCCGTCTGTGGGCTCCTTCTTAGATTGTATACAATTGTATGAATCTGTCAATTCATCCCGCTGCGACTGCCATACATCCGCGGGCGGTGCATCATTTCTTTTTGGATACTGCTGCATTCAGAGCCGAAGCCACGGTCTTCTTTGCTGCCGCCGCGTCCTTCTTGAGCTCCTCTTTCAGCTCTTCCTTGATTTCTTCCTTCTTGGTCTCTTCCTTCTTCGGAGCCGGCGCCGGAATTTCCACCTTCTCCAGGTTCCAGATTTCCTTCGCATACTCCTCGATGGTACGGTCAGAGGAGAACTTGCCGCAGGAGGACGTGTTGATGATGGCCATTTCTGCCCACTTGCTCTTATCCTGATATGCTGCAACGATGTCACGCTGTGCTGCTGCGTAGGATTCGAAATCCTTCAGGATAAAGTAACGGTCTGCAGGGCATCCCGGCTGACTCTTGAGGAGAGAATCATACAGCGGGCGGAACAGCTCCGGATTTTCTCTGGAGTATGTGCCATTCACCAGCTGCATCAGAACCTCCCGAACATTCTGATCGTTGTTGAAGATCTCATTCGGGTTATAGCCGCCGTTGTTCTCGTAATTAATAACTTCCTGAGAGGACAGGCCGAAGATAAACATGTTCTCCTTGCCCATCTCCTCTGCCATCTCAACGTTGGCACCGTCCATGGTTCCGATCGTCAGTGCACCGTTGAGCATCAGCTTCATGCAGCCGGTTCCGGAAGCTTCCTTGGAAGCAGTGGAAATCTGCTCGGAGATATCTGCTGCCGCAAAGATGATCTCCGCGTTGCTGACACGATAGTCTTCGATGAAAACCACCTTCAGCTTGCCCTGGATGGACGGATCGTTATTAATCACATCTGCCACATTGTTGATCAGCTTAATGGTCAGCTTTGCATTGCGGTAGCCTGCTGCTGCCTTTGCACCGAAGATAAAGGTGTGTGCCGGATACTCCATACCCGGGTTCTTCTTCAGCTGATTATAAATGTACATTACGTGCAGGATGTTCAAAAGCTGTCTCTTGTACTCATGCAGACGCTTTACCTGTACATCAAAGATAGAACGAGGGTCCACCTCAACACCGTTGTGCTCTAAGATGTAATTGGCCAGACGCACCTTGTTCTGATACTTGATCTGCATGAACTCGCGCTGTGCCTTTTCATCGGTCGCATAGGGCTTAAGCTCTCCGATGTGCGAAAGATCCGTAATCCACTCATCTCCGATGTGGTCCGTAATCCAG
>CAVBQH010000195.1:0-4717 GCA_963597485.1 Acutalibacteraceae bacterium | reverse complement strand
AAGCTGGGCAGAAAAAACGCGGTTCGCCTCTTCCTCCTTGGCTTCGCCCAGAAGCCGTCCGATCCGTACATTTGCGCCGATTCCAATCGTGACACCGCACAGAGCATAGATCAAATACACCGGGGTCGCAACATTCACCACTGCAAGGCCATCGCTTCCGGCAAGATTTCCAACCAGCAGTGAATCGACAATGGTACAAATCGTCGTGGACAGCGACGAGCAGATGCCCCAGATAAGAAAACTGCTGTATGCGCTTCCGGCAAAATCACTTCTTCTGTCCGCTTTCTTTTGCACTGCTTGCCCCACATTCATTCCATGTATCTGTTCAGCACCTGCCGCATTTCAGCGTAGGCTCGCTGCTTGCAGGCAAATTTACAATTGAAATTGGCAGGTGCTGAATGGTCACCATTCTCTTAATACCGGCATCATCCCATCGCCATCTGAAACGTGTAATTCGTATCGTAGCAGCGAACATACAATATTCCGTCCTTCAGGAAGATGTACTCCGGTGCGCTCTTCAGAAGTACCTGCTCCTGCAAGACTCCGTTGTCCTTCCGGATCACGTTCAGATAGTCTTTCTCTGCCGTAAAGCCATAGCCGCAGACAATGTAATCATCCACGATGACAAAGGTCTTTGCATTGCAGGTCAGGGGAGCGCTCTTCCACAGGACCGAATTCGATGCCATGTCAATCGCTGTAATATACGCCGTCTCCGAGCAGATGGATGCACTGGTAATGTGTCCCGTTGCAACATAGAGAATTCCACTTTCCGCCTCCGCATAGAGAACATGCTGATCCACATAATCACCATATTCCTGATCGTAATCCGGTGCCATTGCATAGGCGGACAAATCGTAACAAACAGCTTCTCCTGTCCACTGGTCCGTCACCGTCACAGAAGGAGATTGATCCCAGTCGCTGAGCTCATACGCATAATCCCCTTTGACATAGCTTGTGCCGGGGTCGGTCAGTTCGTTTTCAGAAAGCCACTGATCATCATCGGTTATTTTATTTGATTCCTGCGTCAGCTTGTCCAATGTATAGCCGACGAGCGACTCCGTTTGAGCCTGGTCGGAGAGGTAATAACTCCAAGAGGGATTTTCAACGGTTACGGTCTGTGCAAGACCTCTTCCATCTCCCTCTATATCACCGTAATAATTGCTGGAAAAGGCCTCCTCCTTGGGCAGAGATACCAATGCATAATATGTCAGACGGCTTCCCTCCAGGCTTGAGGAACCCTCCAGCCATCCGATTACATTATTTGAGAGCTCCGTCATTGGCGTTCCCGGCAGATACAAATGCAGCTTGGTGGCGCCGTCCAGTCCATACGGCTCACTGTAGCAATAGCGAAGACCGTCGATGACCTCCTCCGTTCCTGCCACATCTTCATACGTGATATCCTCTATCGTCATCTGGTACGCGTAATCATTGACCCGCACCGGATCCGAAAGCTTCCCTTCAAAGCCGCACCAGTAATATGTCCCATTGGGATATTCATTCTCATCCGCATCTCCCATGTCAGAATCATGGAATGCCCCGGAAAAGGTGCCGTCCGATGCAATCGTCAGCTCCGTTCCCCAGGCGCCTACTCCGCTGGCAAATTGAAATTCATATCCTTCCAGCTCTGCGTAGGAAAAATCACCGGCATCAGCCTGCTCCGTCGCTTCTTCTGCCGCATTCTCTGTTGACTCAGACGATGCAGCCTCATCTGCTGCCGTATCTGCAGCTGCCGCCGTCTCCGCTGTCTGGGACGCTTCAGCATCAGGAGCCGTACTGCCGCTGCTGCCGCAGCCTGCAACAGCCAGCGAAAGGCATGGGAGAACGATGCCCAACATTCTCCAATTCCATCGATATCCATGGCTGCAAACCGTATCACCTGTGTGAATAATGTCGTGTCCTGTTTGTTTCATAACTGTTCCCCCTTTCCTTTTGCGCTTTGTACTGATTTACACTTTACACGAAATTGTTCCCTTTTTCGAGCCCTCCGGCGTGATTGTGGGCAAATCCCCCTTCCTCTGATTACAACATACACCGTGTTTATCTGGCGACCTTTTTGTTGGGAATAAATTCTATCCTGAGTGTTGCATCTACCGCTTCTGCAATTCGATTTAACAATGCAAGACTCGGGTTACGAGTTCCATTTTCCAATCTGCTAATATCTCGCTCAGGCTGAAGTGCTTCATATTCTTTCTTAAAGTCAGCATCCAGCATAAGTTCATCAGTCAGTTCCTGCAAATCACTCATCATATTGTCTCCTTTCTAGCCATATAGGCCGCCCTTCTCTGCTTTGCCAGCAATATTTCACTTCTCGGAGTTTTCTGTTGCTTCTTCACAAATCCATTGGTGGCGATAACAATCTCATCTTCGTCAAAGAAATACAAAACCTGCTTTTTTAACGGCAATGAAAACGGGCTGATGGAAAAACCTTTCTTCATCCAGTCATCGTTATACTCAAACGCTGCCTTGTGGTCTGCCGTGAGCGCAAGTGTTCCTACCAGGTTTTCATTCCATCTCACCTGAAGCACTTTAGCTACTTTCATTGATCACCTCCTGAATACTTCGATAGGGCACCTGTGTAAACAAGCTTCTCAAATCATCCGCCACATCCAGCGCCATAGCCAACCTCGTCAACGACAACAGTGAAATCTGTCCTGTTGATTCGAAGCGTTTGATAGATCCATAGCTCACACCGCTCATCTCAGACAGCCTTTGCTGCGATATTGAACGCCTCTTTCTGATACACCGGAACCGCTCCGCAATTTTCTGATCAAGCTCCTCTGCCGTTTCCCAAACCAGTGCTTCCATTCCTCCTCCATTTGAACCATATATCAGATCATATATTATCTATATTCCTATAATATACCATGGTTTAGCTCATATATTATCCATTTCAATCTTACCGTATTAGCATAAAAAAGCAAAGTTTTGAAGCTCCTTCTACATCTGCTACTGATGTAGAAGGAGCTTCGGCCAGTTGTCTATCGAGCTTTCCAACAAAACGGACAAACGCCTGATTTGAGGTTTACTGAAGGAACTACCGTTTGCACAAGATATTTTTATGCGCTTACTTGTAGAGATCATCCAGTGTTATCAGTTGGACCTCACCACGCTCTTGCGCCCGAAGCAGTCCCTCAGTGAATCCGCCCTTAGAGAAAATGTAGTAGTGGTAGTTATTGCCTTTCCCAAAAACCGATGCGTAATCCCGGATTAAACTCAGCTCATCCACTCCAATCTTCTCGTTTCTGTATTTGCAGGAACCAATAATATAATTCTTTCCCTCAACAGGTGTCCCAACTATATCAATCTGTATCTGCTTTTTCTTTTTTGAATCTGTGCCCCACCACTGACCAACAGCATTAAGCTCAATGGGAAGGTTATCCGCATAATAAAGCAAATAATCCTGACACATTTTCTCAAAAACCAAGCCCATATAATCAGTCAGATACTGTTTCACCGCATGTGGGTAGGTCTTTGCAATTCTACCTGAGTCGACTGCACTCATATTGACCGGCACAAATCGATACCAGAAACGGAAGAAGTTATCCGCCAGCATATAGATCGTTTTCTTGCCCGGTTTTTCTGTAATCGGAGTTTCTTTTTTTACAATGCCAAGGTTAATCAATGTTTTCAGATACTTCGACACAACCGAATTTTCTTCTCCGACCTTCAACTTGATATCGTTCATTCGGGAAGCACCTTCTGCGATCGCTTTTATGATGGCATTGTATATGGCCGGCTCCCGAAGTTCCTGTTTCAACAGATTTCCCGGTTCCTCATACAGATAGCTGGAACGATCAAAGAAATTGTCCAGTAACGCCTCGTCCACACTATTTCTTACATCCAACTTATTTATATAGTGCGGGATCCCTCCCGTAATTCCGTAGATCAGTGCATTATCTTCTGCAGACAGATTTGGATGGAACACCGCTGTTTCTTTGTAATCCAGGGGCTCCATCTTAAACTGGCCGGTTCGTCTGCCATACAGCGGGCTTTCCTTGCCAAGCACCTGACTCTCCATGAAACTCATAGACGAGCCGCAAAGAATCAGATACATCTTGGACTCTGTCCATTTATGATCAATAATATGCTGCAGCATTGCTGAAATAGCGGGCTTCGCTTTTGCAAGATATGGATACTCATCAATAACAAAGACAATTCGCTTTTCCTTTGAAAGCGCTGTCAATTCATTCAAGGCCGCATCATATGACCTAAATTCAGGTGCCGACTCCATATTTGGCCGTTCAAAGCCCATGATTGACTTTGAGAGCGCCTCCAGGTTTTCCTTTTCTGTCGTGTTTAAGGCTGAAAAGAAAATAGTCGGCTTGTCCTTACAGAATTCATTGATCAGCGCGGTTTTACCAACTCGTCTCCTGCCGTAGATAACAATACACTCAAACGTATCATCCTTATACCGCTTATTCAGTTTCCGAAGTTCATCCTCACGACAATAAAATGGATTCATCTGTTCCCTCCAGCAATCGCGCCACATTTTAGTAACTCACGAGTTACTTTCTTATGAGTATAATAAGTTCATCGGCTGGATTCAATCAGATTATTGTTTTCGCAAAAAAAGAAGCCACCTGACTCTTTTTATCAGGTGACTCTTCTTTCAAATTACTCAAACTCGCTCATGCTAAGAAAATCTTAAACAGTTTTGTATAGAGCTTTTCCAGCAAATCTATTCTGTTGATTTTAAGAAGAGATATCAGCGGTGTCG
>CAVBQH010000194.1:0-4790 GCA_963597485.1 Acutalibacteraceae bacterium | reverse complement strand
GCCATACATGAGGTCAATTCCCAAAATGACTCCCACTGCCAGAAAGCCGAGCCAGATTGCCGTAGCCTCCTTCCAGTTCTGCCGAAAGCTGTGAAAATACTGCTGCCACAGCTTTCCCTCCTGGTTGGATGCCATTTTCAGTGTCACGTAATACAGTGCCGTCGTAGATGCGCCAATCGTCACCACCGGAATCGAGCACACCAGCCATAGTACGGAAAGGACAAAGAAATCCCACAGATTTCCGATGAATTTCCAGATCGGATTGTCGATATTGAAAAAATTAGGCATAGCCGTTACACCTCCTCGTGCGGTAGGATATAGATCATAGCACGTTTTGACACCGAAAGGAGTTTTCCCGTGAAGCTTACCGACATCAATATTCGCGATCCCTTTGTTCTGCTCCATGACGGCACCTATTACATGACCGGCACCCGCGCCGCCACCACCTGGACACCGCACGCCGATGGCTTTGACGGGTATTACAGCAAGGACCTTGAGAACTGGGAGGGGCCCGTGGAGCTATTCCACAAGCCGGAGAATTTCTGGGCCGACAAGTGCTATTGGGCGCCGGAGATTCATTTTTACAAGGGTGCCTTTTACATTCTCGCCACCTTCGCCAATTCCGAAGACAACAAAAAGGGAACCCTGATTCTCAAATCAGAGTCCCCGTTAGGACCGTATCACCTTCATTCCGACGGCAAGATTACGCCGGAGCCATGGCAATGCCTCGACGGAACTCTTTATGTCGATAAATCCGGAGCTCCGTGGATGGTATTCAGTCACGAATGGGTGGATCTTGGAAACGGGCAGATCTGTGCTGTTCCTCTTTCCGACGATTTAACGCACCGAATCGGCACACCGCGGATGCTCCTGCAGGCCTCCGATGCACCCTGGGGGTGTTCTATCACCAACCGGCAGTGGGACGGTCCTATCTATGTTACAGATGGTCCGTTCCTGTGGCGCGGCAAGTCCGGAGAGCTCCTCATGCTGTGGGCAACCTTCGGTCCGAAGGGCTATGCAGAAGCCATTGCCCGCTCTGACAACGGAGAAATCACCGGACACTGGACCGTGGATTCCAGTCCTCTCTTTGACGAGGACGGCGGTCACGGCATGCTGTTCACCGACAAGGACGGACATACCAAGCTCGTCCTGCATCAGCCCAACGCTCATCTGCAGGAGCACCCGGTGTTCTTTGATATCGAGCTATAGCATCGCTTTTTTAAACAGCAGCGGCAGCACGGATGAACCCGTGCCGCCGCTGCTAGTCGCTCATAGAGTTCAACCGCTCTTCTATCTCAAAGTGCCTTCTCGATGGCCTCCAGAAGCTCTGCGAAGGTCTCATAGGCCGGAAGCTCCGGATGATCCTTCTTGATCTGCTCCGTAGAACGGAAGAGGAAGCCCGCCTTGCTGGCTCCGATCATGCCAAGATCATTGAAGGAATCACCGCTGGCGATGGTCTCAAAGCCAATGGACTGCAGCGCCTTCACGGTCGTCAGCTTGGAATTCTCAATCCGCATCCGGAATCCGGTAATCTCTCCGTCGGCGGCCACCTCCAGCTCATTGCAGAAAATGGTTGGATAGCCCAGCTTGGCCATCAGCGGACCTGCAAACTGCGAGAAGGTATCACTGATAATGATCACCTGCGTTTCCTTCCGGAGCGTATCCAGAAACTCCTTCGCACCGGGCAGCGGATCGATCCGTGCAATGGTCTCCTGAATCTCCTTCAGGCCAAGGCCATGCTCCTTCAGAATGCCGATTCTCCAGTTCATCAGCTTCTCATAATCCGGTTCATCCCGTGTAGTTCTCTTCAGCTCCGGAATCCCCGAAGCCTCCGCGAACGCAATCCAGATCTCCGGCACCAACACTCCCTCTAAATCCAGGCATACAATGTTCATAGTCATCTCTCCACTTCTTCATTCGATATAGCAGGATGTTCGTTTCGTCGTATCCTGCTGTAATTCCTGTATTCAATGATCATACCACAGGATCCTTCAGCGAGCGTCCTTTCCCTTTCTGTTCCTGTCGAAATATGCACACGTTCTGTATCTTTATATCCGTCTAGCCCCATCTTCCGGAGAAATCAACAATACACAAATCTATTGCCCATCAATGTAGAAATTGATGATATTATCGTTCTTGATCCTGTGAAGTGTGGGATTTAGACCTTTCAATAAAGCTGCAATGGGGGGAGTGCGATGAAAAAAGCGATACTCTTAGTAACGACTGTAATGGCCGTATCTTTAACCGGATGCTCCAGCATCATAGAATTTTACTAAAAGAAAACAGTACGCCTGTTTTTGTCCGATAGTGAATGGAAGTTCCGCAATCGGATCAATTGTAGGCCCGTTGTCACAATTTCGCCGCTGACTAAAATCAGCGGCGTTTTCCTTCGCCAGTACATCTTTTTTGACGTTTTCGAATTTTAGTATTCAGAGCTCAACAGAAAGTCCGCTATATGCATCGTCTTGATGCCCTCGTAGTTTCCTCCTGAAAACTCATCCGCTGTGAGAACATATTTGGGATAGTTGTCATGTATCTCCAGCAAACGATCGTATTCCCGTTTTTCCGTTTTTGCAGAGTGCAGCTCCTGCGATACCTGTACATAAACCTTTTCATTTTGGCGCGCGGCAACAAAGTCGATTTCGCCGCTGCCGGATTTGCCGATATAAACGGTGTATCCTCTGCGGCAAAGCTCCAGGTACACGACATTTTCAAGACTCGACGCCACGCTGTCGCTATTATATCCGAGAACGCTGTAACGCAAGGCAGTGTCTGCAAGGTAGAACTTCTCCTGTGTTTTCAGGATTTCCTTCCCCTGCAGATCAAATCGAGAGCAGCGGTGCAGCAAATATGCCTTTTCCAGTTTTTCCAGATAGTTGTAAACCGTTTCGTTGTCCAAAGTACGGCGTTCCGCTTTCAGGTAGTCTGAAATGGATTTTGCCGAAAAGGTATTGCCGACATTGCCAAAGGTATACCTGACCACCCGCTCCAACTGATCGACCTTTCTCACCTGGCCACGCCTTACAATATCCGAAAAAATCGTCGAGTTATAAATATCCCGCACAATGGTATATGCCTCATCCTGCGAATAAGCTTGCAAATGCGTCGCCGGAAATCCACCCAAACGCACGTAGCCAGCAAGCTCTTTTTTCGGTTCTTCAACCTCGGCATACCGCTTTTTGAATGTCAGGTATTCGTCAAAGGACAATGTAAAAATATGGAAAGACACATATCGTCCCGTCAGATAGGTTGAGATTTCAGAAGACATCATACGGGAGTTGGAGCCTGTCACATACAGGTCAACATCAAAGTCCGTCGCCAGCGAATTAACAACCTTTTCCCATCCCTTGATTTCCTGCACCTCGTCAAGAAACAGGTATGTCTTCCCCTCCGGCGAAAGGCAGTCTTTCAGCTCTGCATACATCTGCTTCGCCGTCATATCCTCATATTCCATTGAATCGAAACGGCAGCTGACAATACGCTCCTCAGGAACATTTCGCTGCGCTTTCAGCTGCTCCATAATCATTTTCAGAATCGTTGATTTTCCGCAGCGTCGCACTCCCGTAAGAACTTTTACAAAGGGCGTATCCACGTAAGCCATAATTCTATCTACATACAAAGGTCTGTAAATCAATCTAATCACCCCCTCGCCTGTAGTATACCGCAATTCCACAAAAAATCATAAAGTTTTGCGGTCTTAAACCGCAAAACTTTATGATTTTTCTCTTTGTTGCGGATTGAATCATTCGGACCATACAGGCTTGTCCCCCGGAAAGCCCATCTACAGCTCGATCACATCCAGATCTTCCGGAATGAGCAGATTGCCGCTGTAATACTCCCTGCCTTCCGCTGTATATAGCTCTCGTCGATTCAGAATATTGCGATCCTCTGTATGATACAGGATCAGATTCGGCACCTGCAGATCCTCAGCCAGCTTCGCCGCATCCATGACGGTGGAGTGATGTTTTTTATACGGCTCAAAGATATCCGCCTGTCCATAGAGGCAAAATGCCTCATGCAGCAGCCACTCAGAACCCTCCGCATACTCCCTCTCACATTCATTATAGGGCTCATCCCCGCAGCAGGTCAGCTTCTTACCATCCTCATATTCCATGGTAAAGCCGAACTGCTTTGCCTTCGTCGAGCCGATGTCAAAAAAGGTCACCTTCCGCCCGAGGATCTCCTTACTCTCACCGTCCTTCACTTCCACAAGGTGCAACCGGCTGTCCAGGAACGCACATTCCTTCTCCGCCAGAAGCTTCTCCGCCATCTCCCGCAGCAGTGCAATCACCTCATCGTGGCCATAGATGGTTGCCTCTCCTTCGTATTTTCCCCGCTGCATGTTCTGCAGCACCATCCGCAGCATCCAGATCATCCCCATCAGATGATCAAGGTGGCGATGGGTCAGGAACATTACCCGAATGTCCTTCCAGTTAATTCCAGCTGCCTTCAGCTGGTGGAGCAGGCCGTTGCCGCCGCCTCCATCCACCAGAAAATAGCGATCCTCCTGCGGGCGCATCTCGTCCTCCAGCACAAAACAGGTGTTGTAGCATTCTGTCACCACTGCATTGCCGATCCCCAACATTGTAAGTTTCATAAATAACAACCTCTTTATTAACGCCTCGAGCCTTGGACGCCCGTCAATTTCAATCGTGAATTTGCTGCAGACAGCGGGTTCACGTCGAAATATGGCAGGTCCTAACAGTTTTATATTGAAAAAGCCACCTTGGCTCTTGTAAAGTATCAGCGACCAAACATCTACTCTCAAGAAAGGATCCAGGATGACTTCA